>NZ_JACJOU010000017.1 GCF_014695725.1 Microcoleus sp. FACHB-672
TATACTCAGACCAGTTGCCGATGCGGTATTGAGCTTTTATGGCAGGTTTTTGTGTGGTAACTGAAACTTACCATGTCTCGCCCTTGCGCAATTCCTCTTCATGCAACAACGCCTGTCAGTTGTTGTACTTACCTGCTTATTCACCGGACTTCAATAAGATTGAGCGCTGCTGGTCTGGGCTCAAAAGTCGAATTCGCAAGCAGCTCGATCAGTTTGAGTGTCTACGTGATGCAATGGAGTATGTCCTCCACCTAGCGTCCTAACCGCCTTGGCGGTTGCTATACCTCAATTTCTCCATCCGTCTAGGATGCTTGAAGCTTAGCGATTTTTTGGATAAGGCAGACTTATGCCTAATTCTGGAGGGCCGGATTCGGATCACCGGCACCTGGAGCAGCCGGCACTCCAGGCAACTGCAACTGATTTGGATTAAAGGTTGTCCCAGGTGCCGGCGTGCCCAAAGGACTTAAAGGAACCGATGGAGTGACTTTAGGAGAAGGACTCAAGCCTGGAATTGTAGGATTAACCGGCGTTAAAAGATTTGGGTTGACCGGCTCACTCTCGGAACCAGGCAGAGTGGCTAAGGCAACGCGACTGCCCCCCACTTCTCGCATTTGATCCAACACCTGCACCACATCGTTGTATTTGGCTTCCTTAGAGGCGTACAGCACCATCAATCCCTCCGGATTGTTAGAGCTATAAGCTAGTAACTCTTGAGAAAGCTGATCTGGATTTACCCGCCGCTGATCGATATAAGCTTGACCGAACGGATCGAGACCAACGATTAACATTTGACGGATCTGCGGTTGGCCGGTGCTTGCTTTCGGTAAATCAACCGTAATCGCTTGCTGACGGGTTAGTTGCAGTGCAGCAAGGATGAAAAATGTCAAGATACAAAAAATGACATCAATCAAAGGAACGATTTCAATCCGAGCCTCTTCCGAGGGAGAATCCAAGTTAATCTTCATACCACAGATGATGGGTGCAATCGGGGTTGGGAAAATTTGCTACAGAGTGATCGTAATTCAGAAGCGATACCGGCACATTGTCCAACGGCTTAATGCTTAGACGCTGCCGAAATCTGGGGATTCAGACGCCTTAGAGTCTTTTAACGGAGTTGGCTCCTCAGAGGGCGTTGTTTGTTCAATCACTTTGTTCAACCGGCTCGCCTCTTCTAATGGAGTTGGCTCCTCTGCTGGGGGGCTATATTTGATCACTCCTTTATTCCGAGTCGAATTTTCTTCTGCCAATACATCCGGGGGACGTGCGGCCACACTACTGTCAACTGCATAACGTTGATTGTGCGATTGAGGCCAGAACTGCCGGTAAAGCAACTCTAACTCATTGCCAGCTTTGCGGAAAATCTTAACTTGCTGAAACAAAAACGCCTGAAACACACGGTAAAATGCCAAACTGGTAATCGCTATGACTAGGCCAGTCGCCGTAGTGATCAACGCTTCCCCAATCCCTAAAGTCACTCCTGCCGTTGAAGACGTTCCCAGATCGCCTAGGCGAATTGAACCAAGCGAGTTAATTAAGCCTAAAACTGTCCCCAGCAATCCTAAAAGAGGCGCTAAGGCAATCACAGCTTCTAAAACCTTATCTCCCCGTCGCATGGAAGCCAATTCATCGTCTGCAGCCGACTCCAGTGCCAGCCGAAACACTTCTGGATCGGGCTGTAGCAGACGCAAGGGTGCATAAAGAAATCGCCCAATTGGCTGCCGGTTTGCTTGTCTGGCAATTTCGTTGGCAACTCCCCAATCATAACGAGCCGCCTCTAGCACTCGATTCACGATCGCCCTTTCTTTGAGCGCAATGTTAGCCCAGAACCACAGCCGCTCGATGATCGTCGCGACAGACAGGATAGACAGAGCCAGCAACGGCCACATGGCTGGGCCGCCCTTTGCAAATAGTTCTTTGACTAATTCTAGATTCACGGTCTTTGCTTTCCTCCTTACGTTCCTCGCCCCAAGTTCTGTTTTACAGGCTGTCTTTAACAAATCCCTAGGCATTTTAATTTTAGAGATTTATAAACCCCTTACAAGCCGGCAACCTAAATTTTGGAGAATCTGTCAGCGAGGGGCGATCAACCTTTATTTGCTGTAATTGCCTTGAACCCGACAATTCAAAGCGTCAGTGACCCCGCTTCGGAGTTTGCACCTCACGATCACGCTGGCTGATCCACCGGCACCTTTGGAGGCATCGGTTACAGAAGTCTGGCGGAAAATTTCTCGAAATCGAGACTCAATGAGGGTAAACCGGAAACAATTTTTTTTCAAGGGATTGATAAATACCTGTTATGACACAGGATTTGTCGTTTTGGTGTCATCAACTGCTTTTGTCCTGCCGGCATCACATTCGGTGTTCCAGAAAGCCTTTATATTTATCCTGTGCAGAAGTCTCCTTAATCAGAAGTTCCAGCATCGGCACAATTGCTGGCTGCTTTATCTAAAGGGAGTATCCGCAGCCTCTGGGCGTGTCCCTAATCAATCTACGCCGCAAGTCTATTGGATTAGATTGGCTGCTTAAGGCTCTAAGCTGCTACGCATTTAATTTGCTAGTTTATGAAAGGCTCACAAATTTCCCATTCCTTTCAGCCTTTCCCTTTCTCCCTCTTTTCCCCTCAATTCAGGCAGAAAATTGAATGCAGCGATTTCCCGTGAGCAAGCGGTTGTGAAAAACTATGAAGCGTTGATCCTGGATTTGAGGGATGTCCCGTTATTGGCGGTGACTTCTTCTCTGGCGATTGAGAATGCGATTAAGGATGCCTGCAATCAAGGCCGGCACGTATTATATTGTGGCCGATGTCGGCAAGATTAAGCGGAGGCTGAAAAACTTGAAAATTTTGGAACGTTTACCTCCGCAGAACTTGTTGATGGATCATCAACAGGTTTTAAAACAGGCTGTTGCGCTGATTAAGAGAGATGAAGTTGCCCGTAATGTTACAACTTATCAGGGGGATCTCGCTGGAGCAAGTCTCACTGCAACCAAGGATTACCTATCAAGCGATACTGCAATATAAACTCCCGCACCCTTCTATTTCTGAGGGCGCGATCTGCGTCCTCAGCTCAGTATTTTCAATTTTAGGAGGATCGAACCTTCTAAAATTGTTCGCTTTTCACTCCCTATCCAAGAAGTTGCTCCAACTTGGGAGTACGCTCATCAGTTTCTCGTTGCAGTTACTCTAGACGCAACAAACTGAGAATATCCCAACTACTTGGATATAGAAGAATTTTAGGCTTAATTCATTTTGAATGCCAGAACCCGGACTTGAACCGGGGACACGAGGATTTTCAGTCCTCTGCTCTACCAACTGAGCTATTCCGGCAACCGTTTTTTTGGTGCTTTATTAAAGTAGCAAATCACATGAGTTTTTGGCAAGTACCTGAGAAAAAAACTTTTTGTGGGGGACAAAACCCCTTAAATGGGCCGCAAGCGGGTAACTTTCAGCGTAAAGGCTCCGATGCCGGTTTCTCCAAAGGCTCGCACCCGAATAATATAGGTGCCGGCTTTAGTAATGCGGGAAAACAACAAGGAGTTCGTTGTGCCATCTGGGCCATCATCATTTTCCGCGACGGTTGAGCCATCTTCGGCTAGCAGGGAAACAATCGCGTCAAAACTGTCGGATGACAAGTCAACTGCTAGCTGCTCTCCTTCTGTCAGCGTCACAATGTAGTCTCTCGCAAATCCGCCCTGACCTGTGGGGATATCTTTTTCTGAGAGGGTATCTGAAACTTGATTATTAGGCGGTAGGGTAATCGGGCTATACAACTTATTTTGGGCCTTCGCACCCACAACACTGAGTCCAACAACGAGCAAGCTAAGCGGAATGAAGACAAAGCGAGAGGAGCAGGCAAAAAAACGAGTCATGGATGAAACCGCAAATAAGAAGAGTGGGTGAGGGTGAGAAGATAATTGTT
The DNA here is from genome assembly GCF_014695725.1 of Microcoleus sp. FACHB-672. Lineage (NCBI taxonomy): Bacteria > Bacillati > Cyanobacteriota > Cyanophyceae > Oscillatoriales > Microcoleaceae > Microcoleus > Microcoleus sp. FACHB-672. Next base: position 3,918 of record NZ_JACJOU010000017.1, read on the forward strand.
CGCCGGCAGGGGGATATTTAAGATGCAGAGTTCCAGAAAATGAATTATTCTGGGCGGGGGTTCACTACTGCGAATCTGGGGCAGCTTTGATTATAGGCTCTGTCGCGGATGAGATGTCAGTATAGTTAGGTTTGAGTTTGTGGTTGATAGAGGAGAAAGTAGAAAGTTTGAGGGTTTGCCGGCTTTAGGGTTAATTTGGCTGGCGGGTGCACTAAGCGATCGCGTCTGGTTTGCCCTTGATCGCTCAGTACCGGCTTGGGATCAGGCAGAATATTTAACCGGCGGTTTGACTTACTGGCAAGCTTTGCAGCACCCTCTCTGGTTGAACGGTGAGTGGTGGGCAAGTTTTTGGATGATCTCCTCGAAAGTTCCTCCCTTGACCTACATCATTACAGCAGGTTTTCTTGATCTTTTTGGTGCCGATTCCGATCAAGCCACGCTGATTAATCTATTTTTTAGCGCAATTTTATTGGGATCGGTTTATGGTTTAGGCACTCAGCTTTTTAACCGGCAAATCGGTCTTTGGGCCGCTGGATTGTGTTTACTATTGCCCGGTTTGTATTTAGTTCGCCTAGATTTTTTACTCGATTACCCACTGACCGCTGCAGTTACGCTCTCATTTTATTGCCTTACAATTTGGAAAATTCAACAGGAAAAGGAGAGAGGGGGAATAGAAAAAAGTTCACGCCTCTCTCAATGGTTGTGGGTGAGTGCATTCGGCATTTGTTTCGGTTTGGCATTGCTGGTTAAACAGACATCTTTATTTTTTCTATTTGTGCCGATGCTGTGGGTGGCAATCAGTGCGATCCGCCGCCGACACTGGATTGGCGTGGCTCAGTTAGCCTGGTCTTTAATACTATCGTTGCTGGTGTGTGGCCCTTGGTATCGCACGAACTGGCTGCTAATTCTCACAGGTGGTAAACGCGCGACCCTAGATTCAGCAATTGCGGAAGGAGATCCTGCGCTTAACACGTTGGATGCTTGGACATTTTACTGGAAAGACTTACCCCAAATCGTTTCTTGGCCATTGCTGTTAGTACCGGCAGTCGGGTTTCTTCTGTATTGGATGCAACCACTTTTCAAAAATCAAGCAGTATCTCCCCCTCGCTTTTTGCCGGCGATCAAATGGTTAGGAGTCTTCCTAATCGGCGCTTATTTATTATGTTCACTGAATATTAACAAAGATTCCCGATATGTCTTGCCCTATCTGCCGGTTTTATCACTGTTTTTAGCCTATGGCTTGACACTTTGGCCGCGTTGCTGGGGTAAATACATTCGTTGGGGAACTGTCGGCACCGCCATTTTATTAATGTTGTTAAATCTCTGGCCACCAGAGTGTTTTCTCAGTCGTCAATTTACCCAATTCTTGAGTCCCCGTGCCCAACATTATGCTTACTTAGGGGCTGAATGGCCTCATCAGCAAGTTATTGCAGAAATTATTCAAACGGAACCTTATTTAAACTCAAATTTAGGCGTTTTGCCTTCAACGCCGACGATTAACCAGCACAATTTAAACTACTATGGAGCACTAGCTAACTTCCAAGTTTATGCGCGTCAGGTCGGCGTTAATTTAAAGCAAGTTCCTCAGGATGTACGTTCCCTTTCCTGGTTCATTACTAAAACCGGCAATCAAGGTTCAGTCCCCACAGAAGCTCAAACTGCGATTGTGAAAGCTATTGAGCAAAGTGCGGATTTCCAATTACAAAAGTTTTGGCCATTGCCCGACGGCAGCGAATTGAAACTTTACCATCGACGAGTGCCGGCTGTTGAGATACAGGGGAGAGAGGAAGCAACCAAATCTCCTAATCCCCTAATTTCGGCTAATTCTAATGCCAAAAGCGCAAATCGAGTCCAGCTAGAACGAGTTATCGTTCCCGATCAAGCGCCTCCTGGAGTGCCGGTGCCGGTAACCTATGAATGGTTAGGTTCTTGGGATCAATTGCAAGCCGGTTTAGTCTTGCTAACTTGGCAAAGTAATCCCCAAAAACCGGCTAATTTTCTAATTCCGGCCACCCAAATTCCCCAATCACAACAATGGTTGCATGATCACGGGATCGGCACCGGCAGCTTGCATCAAGGAATGCCGGCAAACTTCAAGGGAAAAGAATTTCAAGTAACTGAACGAATGGCAATGCTGCCGCCTCCGAATGCCAGGGGAATTTACACCTTAAAGGCAACTTATCTAAGCCGGCAGACGGGAGAAAGTTATCCGATAAAAGTGCCCGATATTTCCATAAAAATTGAGACAACAGCGAAACAAGTGCCGGCACCGGAATTAGATTTAATCACGCAGTTGCGGATTTTAGCAATTTCTCTGCCACAGGGTTCAAATGCTCTTACCCATGTTTTTGAGGAGATCGGGCGAATTAACCAGTATGACCCAACTCAGGATTATACTGTTCAAACTGAATTGGCGATGGAGCGCCGACTCGATCTGGAGGGGCCAAAACGCTCTTACGCCTACGCATTGGCGCTAGCAAGGGTATTACAACGGGACGCAACGGGCGCTATTTCGGCACTGGAACAGGTTGTGCGGTTGGACTCGCAAAACCCCTATGGTTATGCGTACCTGGGGTTTTTACATTTGTATGACCTGCACCCTAAAGCTGCTGAGAAGGCGCTACAGCCGGCATTTAAGATTAACCCGAACTTGCCAGAAATTAAGGCTATCAGAGCTGTAGCGGCGCTGATGCAGGGGAATCTGATGCAATTCTGGGGGGATGTGCAAACCCTAAGAAATTTAAACTAAAGGCGCATCTCCACCAATACGTGTTTTATTGAGTTTTTCAGGATTTTATAGTAAAAGGCTAATTGCCAATCGGAATGAAAAACTAGCAATTAGCCCTTTACGATTTATGAGGCTTCAGCCTTAGTGATTACGAGGACTTCGCCTTTAAGCATCCGGTTTGCCGCTTCTAGTAACGCTTCTTCCAGATAAGGCTTGGTGAAGTAACCGCGTGCCCCTAATTGGACTGCCATTTGCCGGTGCCGGTCAGCGCCGCGAGAGGTGAGCATTGCAATCGGGAGATCGGTAAGAATCGGATCTTTCTGCATCCGGGAAAGCAGTTCCAAACCGTCCATCCGAGGCATTTCAATGTCGCAGAAGACAATATCGCAGGGCAGACCCGAACGTAGTTTTTCCCAGGCTTCCTGACCGTCACGGGCTTGTTCCACCCGGTAACCGGCCTTGTTAAAGGTCATCGAGAGCAGTTCGCGCACGGTGATTGAGTCATCGACGATCAGAACGGTTGGTTCAGTCTTCTCTGGCGGCAGTTCTGCCGGTGTATGAGTAGCTTCATCCCACAGCGCCCCACCGCTTTCTTTTCTCAAGCGACCGGCTGCCAGGTCGATTAGCTCTAAAACGTCGGCAATTGCCACGATTCGGCCATCCCCCATGACCGTCGCACCGGCAACGCCAATCGGCTTGGGCACCGGCCCTTCTAGCTGCTTAATTACAATTTCCTGTTCGCCCAATACCTGATCCACTTGCAGGGCCAGGTAGTTACCGGCACTACGCAGCACCACAACCGAAATCACGTCATCTTCGGCGTTAGAACCATACACGCTGCCGCGACCGAGATGCCGGTTATACGCCAACAACTCGCGCAGGTGTCGGAACGGCAGCATGGAATCGCGCCAGGGAATACAAGTTTGGCCATCAGCAGACGTTTGAACTCGGTCTCTGGGGACATCCAGCATATCTTCCACCCCGTCCATTGGGAAGGCAATGCGAGCGCGGTCACTAATACAGCACAAGGCTTTAGAAATACTCAGCGTTAGTGGCAAGCGAATCGTGAAAGTGGTTCCTTTCCCGGGCGTGGAATCTGTTGTAATTACGCCTCGGATTTCACTTAAGTCGTTGCGGATGACATCCATCCCGACGCCCCGACCGGCAGTCATATTCGCCTGCTCCATCGTACTAAAACCAGGGTGATACAGCAGCTCGTAAACATCTAGGCGGGACATGGTTGCCACGTCACTCTGCTTGATTAGCCCTTTTTCTGCCGCTTTTATTTTCACCCGTTCTGTATCAATTCCCGCACCATCATCGGAGAAGGAAATCACCGTTTGGTTGCCTTGGTGGAAGGCGCGAATGGTGATCCGACCGACTGCCGGCTTGCCTAACCTTTGGCGCACCTCTGGCATCTCTATCCCGTGAGCGATGGCATTATTAATCAGGTGTTTCAGCGGATCAGACAAGTGTTCCAGAATCAGCTTGTCGAGCATGGTGTCCCGGCCCTCTAGCCTGATTTCTGCCTGCTTTCCGTGTTCAATGGCTTTGTCACGTACAGCACGCGCCAGCGGAAATACTCGCTCCAAAGACGAGAAAGGCACCATTCGGGAGCGAGTCAGACCTTCTTGCAGCTGGGTTGTTACCTGCCGCAACTGCCGGGTGACTTGCTCAGTTTCATCCACCAAAAATTCAATGTCTGCGGCTGATTCCCGAACTCGCACAATCAGCTCAATAATTTCTTGGGATTGGGTGTGGAAGCCGGTGAAACGATCCATTTCCAGTGCGTCAAAGCTTGCACCACTCAGGTGAACATCTCGTGCAGGTTTATTGCGCGATGACTGATAGTGTTGCCGGCTGCTCAGCAAGGAAATTTCCAGCAGGGATCGCTCATAGAGATCCTGCATTCGCTGACCCACATCGCTCAGCTGCTGCACTTGATGCAGCAAGTTATCGAGGAACTGCCGCAACCGTTCTTGGTCTTGCTCTAAGCTGTTACGGTTGACCACGAGTTCCCCAACCAAGTTGCTGAGGTTATCGAGTTGCTTGATCGGCACCCGCATCGTTTGCTCAGCAAATGCCTTGGGACGCATTTTCGGTGAGATCGGCCCTGGTGAGGCTTTTGCTGTAGCTCTGCCACCGGGCATTGTCATTTCAGACAGCGACAGTAGTTCTTCTAAATCTGCAAATTCGCTTTCTTGCTGGGCCGGCTTGGCCATCGGCTCTGGCACTGAGCGGGCTGCAACCGGCTTGGGAGTGGGTGCTGGGGGGGCAGGCGGGTTGAGAAAGTTTTCTAGCTCAGAAAAGACCGCTGAAGGCGCTCCTTCGACCATAAGGGCTGTCGGTTTTTCCTCTAACAGCGCTTCTAAATCATTAAACGCCCCGGCAGTATCTAGGGTGAGCGAAGCAGCTTGGACGACGGGTTCCGCTTGCTTTAAGGACTGTTCAAAGTTCTCGGCTTCTGCTGTGTCGAGCAGGCTATTGTCAAAGTCAAAATTGTCTATCTCATTGCTGCTGTCCTCAAGCCCTTCAAACAAGTTTTCTGAGTTAACGGCGGCGGCTGCAACCGTTAAATCCTCAAACGTCAAAGATTCTTCTTCTGAGGCGACGTCTGAATTTAACCAATTGCTTGAGAAGTCGGGGAGTTCAGTTTCTAAGGGCGGCTCGGAACCGAATAAGGCGTTCAGATCCCCAGACATTGAGGGGGTTTCCTCTGCTTCGGTTGAAAGTAAGTCCAAATCTAAATCGGCACCTTCAAACAGATCCCACTCCTCAGCGAATGAGGACTCTAAGCCGGTCTCTGCGGCGGAGGCGTCCGTTTCTCCTCCAAACAGATCCATCTCGCCAAAGTCCAGACTGTTATCTGAGCCAGCAGTCGTTGGCGTTTCTTGCGGTTCTTCGTCTGCTAACTCAAATAAATCTGTGAGATCACCGTCAAAATTCAGTGTTTCCTCTGCCGGTTGGGTGAAAGGCACCCCATTTGCTGCCTGTCCGATAGCCGGCTTTGTTGCCACTTCCTCACTCACTGTTTCTGTGTCGAACCAGCTCGTGTCTGCTTCTGTTTCCAGACCCAATAAATCCTCTAAATTTGTCTCAGCATCCCAATCAAGTTCGCCTTCTGGATATTGCTCTAGATTGGAGTCCCCAAATAGGGCATCTAAATTTTCGCTGCTCGTCTGCTTAGAGCCTTGCGGACTTGTCTGAAGGTCATCTAAATCTAAATGCTCCCAATCAGGGAAGCTGTCTGTGGTTGTCTCGGGGAAAAGATCTAATGAAATTTCTTCTACAGCCGACGTTGTTGGGATGTTTTGAGGCTCAGTGATGGCTAGCAGATCGTTTAAGTCGTCATGGGTTGCTGCGGCACTGGCTGGCGCAGGAGAAGGTTTGAGTGCGTGTTCTTCCTCAAACAAACTGCCAAATTCTAAATTGTCGCCACTCACGGGCTGATCCCAACTTGGCTCGGCGGTTTCAGGGCCGGCTGCCCCGCCGCTATCCCACAGCTCATTCCACTCTTGCGCTGCTTGTGTTTGGCTTGCTGAGGCAGCGGGTTGAATGCTGAGGCTGGGCGGTTGAGGAGAGAAATCTAACCCATCACTGTCTTCAAAGAGCGCTTCCAGGTTACTTTCAGCGGAGCCTGATGTTTTAGATTGAGAGGGTGAATCGGCAAACATAGGGTCTTTCTCATTTAAACCGGCAAAGAGTTCTTCGAGGTTGTTTGTCTCGCTGAACGCAATCAAGTCGCTGTCATTGCCTTCTAAGTTTAAACTTTCAAAATCGTCGGTAGCGTCTACCAGACTACCGTGTGCGTGTTTCGCTGCGCCCGTTTGTGGGGCATCGTCGAAGTTGCTGAAGTCAAAGGTTAATCCCTCCTCTACCAGTTCCTCTGATGAGGTGTCGAACAAATTTTCCCCTTCGGCTGCTGCCGCACCCCAGCTGTCATCATCCAGGAATGCATCTCCAAATAAACTGTTCAGTTCATCCACGGTATTGACTTCCTCTGCCGGCTCATCTTTACTGTCTTCTTCAAATAGAAGGTCTGAAAAATCGCTTGCCAGTAAATCGGAGGAAATATTGGCTGAAGCTTCTACGCGGGAATTGTCTGTTTTCTCGCGGTTGGGTTCGTTAACTTCTTCGGGTTCCCAATTGCTATCCAATTCTGGGGATTCGCCTTCAAAGAGATCGGCTAAGCTGTTGAGTTCTGCCATTCCCACTTCTGGCCCTGTATGACCGGCTCGTTTTCCTGCGGGGGCTTCGTTGGCTGGGGTGTAACGATTGACGATTGAGCTTTGACGAGTGAAGTCTTCCCCTTCCTCGCCCGGTACGATTGCTCCTCCGTGAGCAGTGCTGGGGCTTTTGGCTTTACCGGCTTCAGATTTTTTCGCACCACTCATGCCTGCACCGACGCGACTGCTGCTTCGGCTGGGACTGCCTGCTCCTGCAACCGCCCGTTCTGCCGGTGCGGGTTGTATCTTTTGGGCCGGTTGCAGCGCTTTCAGCTTGGAACTCACCGCAATTTCAGCGCCCAGGCCGGCTAAAACTAATTCTTGTGCCTGTTTAATTTCCTTGATAACGAGCGGTGCCAGTGTGCTGTAGGTAATATTGGGGTTAGAGATCGCTTTGGCCGCACATTCTAGCAATTCACTCCAGTTTCGCAGGTCAAATTGCTCACCGGCTCGCACTAAACTGCGACAGATATCTTGAAGCTTTTGCCGGCTTTGCTGTCCATCGGGTTGTTTAAAGAGCTGCAACATTTCCCGCAGATGTGCCGGTACATCGCTTTGAAAAATCAGTTGCAGAGCGCTTTCTTCTTGAAGTTCTCCAGACTTTTGCTTGGCTGCTTTTGTCTGTTTGGCTGCGACTGCCGGCACTTTAGCCGCGACTTTGGCCGCCGCTGGGGCGCTTTTGGCAGCACCCGGTACAATTAAACCGGAGTGACTTACCAGCCCTCCTAGGTGAGCTGTCAGCTCTATAAATACTGGCTCTACGCCAGACATAATGGCTTGAGCCACTTCTTCTTCCAGACCGTAAGGAGTGACTGAAAGCTGGTCTACCAGATCTTTTAGAGCGTCAAATACCCGCAAAAACAGACTTTCCAGTTTTTGGTCAACTTCAACGGGACACTCTTTGAGCAGCTTAAAACAATCTTCTAAGCGGTGAGACGTCTCCTCAATGCTGCTAATGCCCAGCATTCCTGCCCCTCCCTTCACCGAGTGGGCTGCCCTGAAGACTTCATTCACCTGTTCCGAGTCTTCTATCGTGCTTTGCAGATTCAACAAACCTTGTTCAATGGTATTGAGGTGGTCTTTAGCCTCCTCAATGAAGTACTGCATGATTCGCTGTTGTTGTTCTGGCAGCATAGGAGTGTCCCACTTCAGAAGGATGAAAGAGGAAGGGTTAAGGGTGAGATTTGCGGCTTCACACTTGACTCCTCAATTCTAAAATCTAACGAATTTACATACAAATGTACCCAACTTATCAATATTTCATATCTAACTAGCCCTTGACCCTCCTCGCGTTCGAGCCGGCAAACCCTTGTTTTTGTCAAAAATCGGAAAATAAGACAATTTTCCCGAAAATTCGGGTGGTATTCTCTGGAAGCCCTCACAAGGTAGGTTGGTTCGGTTGACCTGCCGACAGCGTCGAAGTAAGTGGCTGAAACACGGATAGTTTCGCTTGCTCTTTTCTTCTCCTCATCCGTGGCTTAACGATTAAAAGCCTACCCCTAAAAGCTCCTGAAGCCTGTTTCCCATAGCCGGTGTCATGCCCTCAGCGCTCTGTGGGATCAACACGGAAGCGCTCCACAGAAGTCAGAAGGTCACGCGCCACACCCACAAGGTTTTGCAGTGCTCCGGACACCCGCTGGGCTTCTTGCGAAGTTTCCTGGGCTGTCAGCTCGACCGCTTGCATAACTTGGGCCACTGCTCGTGAAGTTTCTGTTTGCTCCACGGTATCGGCAGTAATTGAGCGCACCAGCACGTCGATACGATTTGAGATTTGGATGATATCTTCCAGCGCCCGTTTGGCTTGTTCTGCCAGTCGGGTGCCTTCAATCACCTGCTGAGTGCCTTCTTCCATTGCAGTCATCACCGAGCCGGTTTCGCTCTGGATCTGCATCACGATTTGCTCGATTTCCTTAAGCGCTTTTGCGGAACGATCTGCCAACTGCCGGACTTCATCGGCAACGATGGCGAACCCTCTGCCGGCCTCACCGGCTCGCGCTGCTTCAATACTGGCATTTAGTGCTAGCAAGTTTGTGCGGGAGGCAATCGTAGAAATCAGGGCCACAATCTTAGAAATTTCTTGAGACGATTCTGCTAATCGCTTGACTTTTCGGGTTGTCTCTGCTACAGTTTCTCGAATTTCCAGAATCCCGGCCACCGTTTGTTCTACGGCTTCCCCACCTTTAAGCGCCGTAGTTGAAGCGGTTCGGGCTACTTCCTCAGCTTCTCGCGCACTTTCGGCCACCCGTTGAATGGCGTCCGTCATGACTTGCACAGAGTTGAGGGTTGCTGCCAATTCTTCCGCTTGTCGCAAGGCGTCTGAAGACAAACTGCGAGCGAACGATTCACTATCTGCAGATCCTTTTGTTACTTGCCGCGCCGCTAGTTTCACCTGGAGCACAATTTCCCGCAGGTTTTGAATGGTCAGGTTAAACGAGTCAGCAACGGCTCCCAGCACGTCTGCGGTGACTTCTGCCTGTACGGTTAAGTCGCCCCGCGCTGCCCCTTCTACGTCGTCCAGCAAGCGAATAACTTGGCGCTGTAAGTCTTCCTTGGCTTGCTCTTGTTCTTCAGCTTTGCGCTGCGCTTCCGAGGTGGTGGTGAAGATCACGCGAGCCATGTGGTTGAATTTGGTCGCCATCTGCCCAAATTCATCTTCTGCGTAGACGGTGGCACGGGCGCTGAGATTGCCTTGAGATACGGCCTCAAATTGAGCTTGCAGCTCGTCGGTGGCTCGTTTGATTTGGCGGGTGGTGAGCTGGCCGAATCCTAGTGCAGTCAAACCGCCGGCAAGTCCGGCCCCGGCTGCCATTGCGGCATTTTTCAGTTGGGGGATGGGATAGATGGCTGTTGTGTAGCTGACGGCGGCAGCGGCAATGGCAGCCACAGCGCCCGTAATTAAAGCCGTCCACATCTGTTTAGTGGCCAGCGGGGCATTTTCAAAGGGAGCCAACCAGCCTTGCTCTTGGGTGACGGTTGGCTCGACAGCACCGGCATCGGCATGGGCAAAGGTAGGTACGGGTTCGCTGGTGCCGGCAATGCTGAAAATTTCATCGTCGCGGATCAGCGAGCCATCGGTCAAATCGCTGCTAAAGCCTGAGTTTCTGCCCAGCCGGCTCGAACTGCTGTTTGATGGCCCAAACCCATAACCCCCTGAAGGGCTGGTGGCCCCGGTGGAATCTTCCGACAGGTCAAAGTCTGGAATCTCGCTGCCGATATCATCAAACTCATCAAATTCATCTAAGTAGTCGATGCCGGCGTGCTGATTCAGCCCCCCTGATGCGGATGCCGGCGGGTTGTTAAAATCTTGAACACCGAATCCAGCATCGTGAGCAAATACATCATCGTCAAAGGCGTCAAACTCATAACTGCCTTGGGAGTTATAGCCGTTCTTTTCGGATCTGTCGGATCGAGTAAAGTTCTGCTGGCTCCTTGGGTAACTATGATTACCTGCGTAGGTGCCGGTGTCTGGCGCATCGAAGCTTGAGTCGTCAAATCGGTAGTCGTCGTCGTCGGCTGCTGGCTCTAATGCTTCGCCTCTCATGAGTAGGGTGGCATCTTCTGCGTCTGGATCGTTGCCGGTGAACCGATTTGCTGAGACGTTTCTGTTCGGATTACTGAATGCTTCTGTAACGTCTTCGCTATACTCGTTCTCGTCGGCAAACCCGTTGGCTTGAGCATCGGCGTTGTTGCTAAGCTGCCAATCGAGGGGATCTAAGGCTTCATCAAAGGCATCCAACTGCGCGGACAGGCCGGCTGCGTCGAAGTCATCCGTGTCCCCAAAAGGGGTGGCAAATGCTTCTTCATTGTCAGTATCCCCAAAGGGAGTGACAAATGCTTCTTCAGTGCCAGTGTCCCCAAAAGGAGTGGTAAATGCTTCTTCGCTGTCAGCATCCCCAAAAGGGGTAGCCAATGCTTCTTCGCTGTCAGTGCTTCCGAAGGGGGATGCGAACAGTTCATGATTGCTGCTCGTATCTCCAAAAGGGGTGCCAAATGCTTCTTCAGTGCCAGTGTTTCCGAAGGGGGAAGCCAGCGTATGGTCGTCGGCGTCTTCCCTGACTTCTAGATCCGGCATTTCATCGGGGCTTAAAAAATCAGGCAGATCGGATCCTAAATCTTGGTCGTTCCAGCTGGATTCCTGGTAGTCACCCAGCAAACTAGGATCGATGACAAACGGATCGCCAATTCCTGAGTCTGAATCGTGGGACTGTGGCTGTTGCGGCGAATAAGCAGCCTCTGTTGAGTTCCCAAACGGATTCGCATTTTGGTGAGGAATTGCCGGTTCTTCAGCCAAATCGTTGAGACCATTAAGGTCTAAGTCGGCTAGGTCGAAATTATTATCTTGAGAGAGTTCTTCGATATCTTGCCATGCCTGGGCGTTAGACTCTTCTAATGCGCCAGAGTCATCGACTAAATATTGCTGCCCGTTGGCGTAAAGGTCTTCGTCTGGAGAAGCTTCCATGCCGGCTTCACCGCCAGCATTGCTAAATTGATGAGCATCAGCCAGACCATTTTGGGCTAACTGCACGAACTCTGCCTCGGACGTCAGACGCAGAACCCATTCATATTCTTGCTGAGCAATTTCATACTGATGCAGCACATAGCAGTAGATGTTGCCCCGTAGCAGACGCACACTGAAGTCGTCAGGACGCTCCTGACTTAATCGTTCTAGAATTGCAGCGGCTTCGTCATAATTGCCCTGCATATAGGCTGCTTGTGCCCGTTCGTAATCCTGCGCGTAGTCCGTACTTGATGCCATTGGTCTCCCCCTGCCCAATTTTGGAGTTTTGATTTTAGATTTTATGTTTTGCTCAAATCTAAAATCTAAAATTCTTTATGCTGCCCACCGGGCCGATCGAAGAATTTTGACCTGATCTAGCAGTCGGAGAAACTGATCCCCTTCTGCGTTCAACACCCACTCACCATCCAGAAATGGCTCCATACTATCTGGTGCGTTTGTTCTCCGCTGCAACTGAGCCACATCCAGCCATTCCATTCCCACGATCCGGTCAACAGCTAACCCTAGTATAGTGTCTTGGTCTTCTACCGCAATCACCGGCAGTTCAGGTCGATCAGTATTTAAGGGTGTAGCATCTCCTAAAAACTGACCGAGATCGGCCACCCAGATGACTCTGCCCCGCACGTTCAGTGTTCCTAAAAGTAAGGAAGATACATTGGGAACGGGAGTTATTCGGTCTGGTGAAGGGGAAATGACTTCGCGGATGCCTTTAGCCGGCAAGGCAAATTCGGTGCCGGCAGGAACGTAAAACCGCAGGTGCAATTCACCTTCAGGACTGTCTAGTTCCTGAAATTCTGGCGCTTGATCTGGCCCGATGCCGGGTAAAAAATCCGGATTCCCCACCATTTGTCTCTTTACCTTTTGATTGCTGGCTGCATCCTGTTGTGATTTTACGGGTTAGTGGCTAGGGAAGACGTTTTTGTTTTCTAACCCTATTGCTAGCCTCTTAACAATTGCTTGACGGTTCCTACCAATTCTGTGGGTTGAAAGGGTTTAGCGATGTAGGCATCTGCTCCTTGTTTCATTCCCCAGTAGCGATCAAATTCTTCTCCTTTTGAAGAGCACATAACCACCGGCACGTTTTGGGTTTTCGGATCGGCTTTGAGCCGGCGGCAAACTTCGTAGCCATTCATCCGAGGCATGACAATATCCAGTACGACTAAATCTGGGCAATTATCTTGTATTCGCTCTAAGGCTTCTACGCCATCACTGGCTACGTTAACGGTCAATCCACTCCCTTTCAGGAGGTTTGAGATCATCTCCCGTTGCGTAACGCTGTCTTCCACAACTAGAACTGTACTCATAACTTCCTACCTGGTTGCTGGCTCATAATATTAACGGTAAAGATCCCCTCTATGCCTTTATTCTCCTTGTTTGAAGCCTGATTGGTGGAGGCAAAAGGGGTGTAAACCGCGACTCATCGGTGCTAGAGACTTCTGAGTTGGGCAGTTTTAGACATCGCCACTGGAGAAATGGATACTATAATATTATATTTACACCTTCTGTAAAGAAGTACCTGGGACGAGTTCTCAAGGGTTTTGCCCACTCTCAGTTTTACTCCAGCATGGTTTTGGGCCGCGTCCGGCACTGTAAAACAGCTCGAAGTGCTAGAGATAACTGGAGCGATGCTCTTGAAGGCAATCGCGTCTAAAGATTCCCTAAGACAATACAGGAATGTTAGGGCAACTTTGATACGTTTGTCTGTGGCTAAGGATAGTTTACAGAATAAAATGGCTTTTATTGCTGCCGGCTTTAACTTAACGGTGCTGAGGGAGTCGAAAAGGATTCGGGCGCATCAAGGTCGAGTTCTGCTTCGAGAACTTCTTGAAGTAATCTTTCAGGTTCGGGCTGCTCTGGATAGCCGAGACCTACATATTTTTCTACTAATGTCAATAGCTCGCTTTCCCCAAAGGGTTTGCTAAGGTAATCTGTTGCGCCGACCATCCGCGCTTTGACTCGGTCGATAAATCCATCTAAGCCAGTGAGCATGACAATCGGGGTTTGGCGGAAGGCGGTGGAGCGGCGGAGCATGGCAGAAATTTCGTAGCCATCAAGTTCTGGCATGGTAATATCGCACAAAATCAAGTCAGGTTTGAGCTGAAAGACTAGACTGAGTGCTTTGAGGGGATTGCTGATGCCGGTGGCTTCGTAACCGCGCCGGCTCAGGATATATTCAACTGATTTGCGGACGGCAACTTCGTCATCAATACAAACAATGCGGGGCACTTTTGCCGGCTGGCTCGCTTGCCAGTCCCACTTAAAGGCACCACTCACTTCTGAGGCGGGATAAGAAAGCTGCACCAACCCTTGTTGTATATAAGGATAGATGGCACGCGCCACGGTTAAAACATCTCGATTTAAATAGCGAGCGAGTTGGCGAATGGTAGTTTGGCCATCTGCCCACCGATTGAGGGTGTTGAAGGTAATTTCTGGGAGCGTTTGAGAAAGCTTTTTGGCATCTGAAATGATCGGGCATTGGTTGGGCGATTGAATGTGGGGGTGAAACTGCTTCCACTCTTGCACCCGCTTCATAATCTTTGTTACTAAAGAGCCGATCTCTAAGGTTGTGAGTTGGGGTGCCAGAGCAGGACCCATCTCAAATATAAAGGAACCGTGATGAAGGCTCAGCAGATCAAACAGGGTTTCATGTACCATGCTTTGAATGATGCTGCGCCCTTGGGCGGGAGTCAGGACGCGGTTTTCTAAGAGCGCCCAGAGGTAGCCATATTCCGGTGCGTTGATGGAGGCAATGGAGGGAACTTTGAGATTATCCAGAGCGGTGTCTACCTTGTAGCGTCGCAGATAGTCGCGGAGGCGGGATAAATTGCTGTAGCTATCCGCGCCGGCATAAATAATTTGACCGTTAAAGAAAAAGACAAACCAGGATTGCTCCCTAAAATCTCGGGTTTTGTGGGGATCGCGCTGGGCAATGGCGATGCCGCCAGGTGAACTATTGTAAGCTTCTACAAACAATTCGCCGGTTCGCTGCCCCAACTCAATGAGTTGTAAGATGCTGCGGATATCGATTTCAGTCAAATTTCCCTGCATGCCCTTAAAAGGCTCTCCTTTAAACCGTTTAAATACGTTGGAATTTGTCAATAATCGGTCGAGCCGGCTGTCTTTTAGATTCCCACATTAATGCCTATCCGGGAAATCTTGCCAGCAAGCAGACGGCGAAATCAGCAACGAACTGGGCTTATACTAGATTTCCAAGCTTTGAGCCTAGCAATGGTGGCTGTTTGCGAAAACATTGCCGGCTCGAAAGAGCAGCTCTGGCACCCCGCTAACCGTAACGGCTAGGCTGGTACAATAAATAATGTCGGCCAGAGAGGAGTAACGACCGACAAGCTGAAACGCGCTTGGGGTCGCCGTTAGTCAGGTTCAGCGAGACTCGCACGCCTGCCTCAGTCGAGGCTAAAGAGTTTGAGGACTAAAAGTTTCAACTTTTAGTCTAATTTAAGACAGACCACGGCTGCTCATCATTTGCTTTGTCTCGCCCTTTTGTGTGAACTAAGTGTAAATATTCCTTACATTTCCCTGAGTTAAAATTTTGATCTGCATGACTCATGTTTCTCGTGTCCTAGACTAGATTCCAAAGGCAAGTCTGCTATGTTAATTCCCCTTCCTTCTGGATAGCTGCATCACAGCGGTCGAGTTGAACAGTCGGTTGACGGCGCTCAGCTCAGGATTGGCACCTAGGGATGCTAGCTTGTGAGATGGCGTTGTCCTCGTCAACTGAGTTTAATGAGATGAACTAAATCGTCAGGGGAAAATTTAGTCAAAAGTCGGTCATACATTTATATTCAAGAGGACAATCGGCGTGCTGTATCTAGCAGAAGTACAAATACAGAAGGCGTTAATGGGCAGTAAGGCACAACTCAAACTGCTGGCTTGTCAGCGGGGTGAGCAAAGTTGGAATGCGGTGCCGAGTGAGGACGTTATTCCATTTGACGATGTGAGTAAATTTAACGCCGGCGCGTTGGTACTGGTGGAACTGAATACCAACAAACAGATGCAGCGCCCGCCTCAAGAAGCGTCTCGTCAGTTAGTCAGCATTTTGCAAAACTTCTCCCGCTTGCAAGACAAATTCAAAACGCAAGAAGAAGAAATTGAGCAGTGGAAGCAGTCTTTGACTTACCAAAGTCAGGAACTCAACCGGCGGGAAATGGAATTGCAAGCCCGTGAAGAAGAAATCGGGCAAATGCAGGGAGAGTTTGAGCGCTTAGAGGCACAGCGACAGGAAATCAGTGGGGCGCGGGAGGAAGCGAACCGACTGCAAGAGGAACTTGAGCGGAACCGGCAGGAACTAGAAGGTTCTTGGCAGCATTTGCGCGGGGAAATGCAGCGAGTACAGGAACAGGCGGCTTCTGGAAAGGCGATTGATGATGAACAAGCTCGCACGCTTCAGGAGTTGTTAGATCGGCTATCTGGGACAATTGCACCCACTGACTCGGTGCGACAACAGCTGAATTTGGCTTTTGAACGGGTGACAGCCCAGCAGTCCGTTTTAGATTACCACCGGCAGCAGTTAGAGCAGCAACGGGGATCTGCTGAGCATCTGCAAGGTGAGGTGGATCGGGTGGCTCAAGATTGGCAAACCCGAACTCAAGACTGGCAGCAAGCCCACACCTCTCTGGATATGGTTCGTGCTGAGTTGAAGGTGCAGCAAAATACCTTAAAACTAAAGCAAGAGTATGCAGAGGCTTTGGCGCTGAAGCTACAAACTCAAGAGGAGTTGCACCAGCAAGTTTACCAGCTAGCAGATACTTCAGATAAGGTCAGTATTAGTAGCGAAAAGGTAGATGTTGAGGCGCTGGAGAGGATGCCGGTGGAGGAACTTCAGGGGCTTTTCCAGCAGCTTCAGCAGGATTTAGAAAAGGTGTTTCGCTTTGTTAATGATCAGGAAGAAGAGCTGGGAATGCAGCGTCAGGCGCTTGAAGAGGTGCAAGCCAAGCTGAATACGGCAAGCGAGTATGAGCGGATGAGTTTGCAGGAAGAATTGGCAGACGAGCAGGATCGCTACCAGATGCTCAATGAAACGCTGGTTGGGCAGCGCCGCAATCTTAGGGAAAGAGAAGAGATTTTAGCGCAGCACCAAGCCGTACTGTGGCGGCGTCTTGGGAAGTCAGCCAATCAAGGATCAGATAATAAGCTGGAGCTAGGGCCAATTTTAGCGAGCGTGGAGATCCAGCGGCAACAGATGGGTGAGGAGCTGCAAAAGCTGGAAAGGGAAATTGAGCAGATGCGATTGAGCATTCAGCAGGCGGAGGGGATGATTCATCAGCAAGCCGGTGAGCAGGAGACAAAGCACAATGAGCTGAAGCAGCTGGAGCAGTATTTGCAAGAGCAGCGGGCGGCGGTGGCTGAACTTTGGGGTAAGGTTAATCTTTATCAAGAGATGTTGCAGCCGCTTCAAGACCGGCTCAATGAGTTGCGTCAGAATTTAGAGGAAGCTGCCGGTGTTCTGAATCAGGTTCAGGAAACCGGAGATCACCAATTGCAAGCGATCGCGCAAATGAGACAGGTGTTTATGAGTCTGATGAGTGATTCTTCGCCTCAGTTTGCGGTGTCTTGATTGGGTATGGAAAATTTAATCTCTAAAATCGCGTTAGCCCGATTCTATTGCCGGCAATTTGTCAAAGTTGCGCCGGCACTTTTTGTTTTGCCCTAGATGATGTGAGTTTAACTCACACAAATTTGGATTAAATTATTAGAAGTCTTGTTTGCCCAAGCTGGGTAATTTGGGTTTTGGGGAATTTCTTAGTCGGAGCCGGTTAAATCGGTTTTTCAAATACGCAAATCAAGTCACCGGCAACTTCTGCAAATGCGCCGCCGGGAAACGGATCAGTGCGAGTTCGGCTAGGGGCTGAAATTAAGTTTGTCAGCTTTTCTATATGTTCAAAGCTAGGGGCACCGGCGAGGACTTGTTCCAGCAGCCGGCGCATGACACGACGCTGAATAGCTAAGGGGTGGGAGCGCAAAATGTGGCGATTGAGTGCAATTTTTATATAGACTTCTTGATAAGTTTGTGAAATAGATTCTTGTAATACTTTCCCAGCAACTTCTTCTAAATACTCAACATCAGATCGCAACAGTTCAGCAGTTTGGGCGAGGGCTTGCTCGACTTTCGGGTTAAAGTGGGTTTGCAGGTAAGGCAGCAATTCATTGCGGATGCGGTTACGGGCGTAGTGCCGGTCTTGGTTGGTGGAATCTTCCCAAATTTCTAAGCCGGCCTCTTGACAAAATAAACCTGTTTGTATACGAGTAACTTCTAACAAGGGGCGCACCAATTGTACACCGGCATCTAAAGGGCGTTTCCAGGTTAAAGCTTGCAGTCCATCAGCACCGGCACCGCGAATTAAGTTGTAAAGAAGCGTTTCTGCGCGATCACTGGCGGTGTGGCCGGTGAGGATATATTGATATTGATTTTGTATAGCAATGATAGACAAAACTTGGTATCGCCAGTGCCGCGCTGCTGCTTCACTTTTCGGGATCTCTTCTGCGACTTGTCGGTGAAATGGCAGTTGCCAAGTTGCGGCTAGCTGTTGGACATAATCTGCATTGGCTTCTGAGTCGGGACGCCAGCGGTGATCGCAGTGGGCGATTCCTAATTGCCACCCCCATTTGGGCTGTAAGTCTAGGAGTAATTGAGCTAAGCAAAGGGAATCTTGTCCGCCGGAGACTGCGATGAGGAGTCGTTGATTGGGGGGTAATAGCTGCCGGTGTCTGAGTAGCCGGTGAATTTGGGCGTGGAGGGGTGTCCAGTTTGGCATTCAGGTGATTGGGAATTTTTTTAACCGCAGATAAACGCAGATGGGGTTGGTGGATAGATGCGTTTGATAATAGGCTTTTAAGATGTTTGCAAGAATTCTGCTGTGGCTTAATTTAGCTAAATTTAGATTAGCAAACGCATTTTTTATAAAGTACCTTTTTTCATTAAGGTTTAGGATTTTAAGTTTCCAAAAAATGTGATTGCTTAAGTTCAAGCTAAAATATACCACTTAAGAGAAAGGACGCAGTTGTGCCGCGTCCCTAAGTCGATTTATTGGTAAATTAACTTGTTTGGTTAACCGGCAGATGGGTTAGAAAAACCAGCCGTATGAGTGTAAGCCTTTGCCTAACAAATTGACACCGAGATAGCAAACCCAAACAACGACAAAGCCGGTGGCGGCTAAAAGTGCCGGCTTGCGTCCTTGCCAGCCTTTGGTAATTCGGGCGTGAAGATAAGCGGCAAATACTAGCCAAGTAATTAACGCCCAGGTTTCTTTCGGGTCCCAACTCCAGTAGGAACCCCAAGCTTCATTTGCCCAGACAGCGCCGGCAATAATTCCAATTGTTAGCAGGGGAAATCCTAACCCGATAATCCGATAGCTGATGTTATCGAGAATTTCTGCAAGGCTGAGACGTTGGGGCGAAAGCGGTTCAGAATTGGGAAGGTTGGAGGTTGAATTTTGAACCGGCAGGGTTTGCACCATCTCCAAAACCGCTGTTTTCCCGTTGCCATTACTATCAGCAAAACCGGCAACCGGCATCGGTTCAACCGGCTGAGGTGCAATTTCCTCACCGGCTTTTCGTAAGCGATATTGATTATTGCGGAAGCCGCCGGTGCCCACGGAACTGCCTCGCAGCTCAATATTTTGTCCGCCGGTGACAACTAAGAAAGCGATCGCCAGCAGTGAACCCACCATCAGCGCGGAATAACTGAGCATCATGACGCTGACGTGCATCATCAGCCAGTTTGATTTGAGTGCCGGTACGAGCGGTTCTGCTGACTGCATTCCTGAGGGCAAGGTAATAGCAGCAAACGCGGTGATCGCCATCGCCACCGGCGCTGTCACCACACCCACCAGCCGGCTGCGGCTCATATTTTCAGCAATCAGATGGATGGTGGTCATTCCCCATGCTAAGAAAAACAGGGACTCATACAGATTGCTTAAGGGGAAGTAGCCCGCTTCTATCCAGCGTGCTCCCAGCAAAGCGGCAATGCAGAGGTTTGCGCTTGCCATCCCAGCAGTTCCCAGCGCCGACAGATAAGGAATTCCCGGAAACGCTGCCCCTCCCCAATAAATCAGCATCGTAGCGAATAAAACGGCAAACGAGATATTATCCAACCCGTTTTGCAGTGCGACTAAATCCATGCAGTGTTCTCCCCAGCAATATTGTTCAAAACTCCCCTACGCGGTGGCAAAGCTGATTCATTCTTGTAACGTGCTAGTCCAATAGTCCGGCAGCAGTTTGACCCCCCGGTGAGTTTCACGATAATGAAACAGCCCTGCTACGCAACCAAGCGTGAGTAAGCGCTCCCGTTCTATCCTATCGAGTCTTGAGGCTCCAATGTTAAGCCGAGCAAAGGTTACTGGTGGTTGTTGTAGAAAAATTTGGCCGGTAAATGGTTCATTTATCCCTAAAAAGCTCCAATATCCCTGCTTTCACAGCATTCTCTGTTAATAATTTACTAAGGCTGGGTTAACCACGCGACCAAGAAATAAAACGCTGCCAGACTCTGCATCCCGAATTAGAAAGATAAATGGGTGATCGGCTTTAAAAGCATTTCCGCTGCCCCTTGTTGCCGCAGTAATGGCTGTCGCCGCATCTGCTTCAGTGCCGGCCTCATTCACGTCTGCAAACGTCTTGTGAATGACATTTGAGATAAACAGGTCTTTCTGTCCGTTCATGCCGGAGAAGTCGGAATTAGGGGAGAAGGCAAGCGGCATCCCCATTTGTGATAGTGCATCTTTCAGCTCAAACGCTGAACTTAGCTGGAACTTGGGTAGCCAGACGGAAATTGGAACCTCGCTCGATAGAGACGATAGCCATTTTGTCAAGTTTTCTGGAGTTAATTTCGTCTCCAACTCAAGCAGCCCATCGACTTGTTGCGGTAAAAGAATGACTAGAGATAGCCGGTTATCCACAAAGGGAAGTTCCAGCACTTGCAAACCTTCAATTTCTGCGTAGCCAAAGATTTGGCCGCCCTGATGCATCATCGGCACCGGCACTGGCTGCCCATCAAGAGTGGTAAACGGCTCGTTTTTGGTTTTACTAGGGTCAAATGGGCTAAGCCAAGCAGCTTTAAAGTAGATAGCGTTGGTCAGTACCAAGCGTGTATCTGAGGAGAGGACGCCAGGAGGAATGAGATCCTTAATCTTTTCGTGGGTTTTTTGCGCGATCCATTGGTTGATCTGAGTTCGGGCTGCCTCTGGCGCAGCCGTGAAGTCTAATTTTTCTAAAGTTGCGTTGTAAAAATTACGGGTAATTTCCAGAAATGCTTCTAAAAAGTTATACCCTTTTTGGCCCCAAAGCCGGTTAGCAATGTCTAGCTGATAATTCTGCCGGCTGTCAGCCTCTATATTGGCCCTGAGTGCTGCAAAAGCTGGATGCAGACGTTCGGGCGGGAGGTTAAAGTGCAGTGCTTGGCCCATTTCGGCGGCTGTCTGGCCCCTCGCACCGGCATAGGTCATGGCCAACCCGGTTGAGAGGCTATAAGGTGAGAAAAACACGTTTCCTTCCTTCCCCCCATTTTGCCTAGAAACCTCTTGGCGCAGATGCTTATAGAGGTCAAGCGCAAAGCCGGTGTTGCTGTTCACCACAGTGCTGGTTTCTGGGGGAAGTGTAGCGAGGAAGCCGGTGTTAACAGCGTCTTCGCACCGGCTGGGTTGAATATCAACTGAGAAAGCCAAAGCAGAAGTTAAAGATAAAAGGTAAAAAGGTAAAAGCAAAAATTTGATTTTGCCGGGTAACTTTTGTTGTTGTTTTTTGGCTAAATTGAGCTTGAAGCCGGCTATCAGCCATTTCGTTTCATTCTTCCACTTTGCCTGCGCCGCCGCCTTATTTCTAGCGCCTAAATGTTGCTTCATTTCCTATATTTTCAACCTACGACCTTAAAACCCAAGCCGCTAAATTTACCTTCTATTAATTGCGCTAAAACCACACAATTAATTACTCTCCTCTCCCCTATTCCCTCGCCCCTTCCTCCCCCCAAACTCGCAGTTGCAGATAGACTAGCACCAGCGTTACTGCTAGCAATACGGTGGCGGCAGCAGCGGCATACCCAAAATCAAAAAGGGTAAAGGCTTCTTCGTAAATGTAGTAAACCAACAGATTGGTGGAGTTCAAAGGGCCTCCGCCGGTGATCACGTAAACTTGCTCAAAGCTTCGTAGGGTGAAAATAGCTGTGGTAACGGTGGCAAAGACAAGAGTAGGCCGCAATCCGGGCAGGGTAATATACCAAAATTGCTGCCAAGGGCCGGCACCGTCAAGTTCAGCTGCTTCATAACGTTGGAGGGGAATCGCTTGCAACCCTGCTAAAAACACCACCAAGTTGAATCCTAGCTGCTTCCAAATACTTAATAAAATTAACACCGGCATTGCCCATATTGTACTGCTTAACCAAGGCACTGGCGTGATGCCAAGAGAATTCAAAAAAGCGTTAACCGGCCCTTCACTTTGAAATAACCACCGCCACCCTAAACCAACTGCAACGAGAGAGGTGATAGAGGGGATGAAATAAGCGGCGCGAAGGAAGCCCCGCAAGGCAAATGAACGGTTTAGTAGTACAGCGAGTGCTAAGGGGATAACGAGGCTGGGGATTACAGTAGCGACGGTGAAATAGAGGGTATTAAACAGAACTTGCCAGAAGTCGGGACTGAGGAGTAAACGCCAGTAGTTGCGGAACCCAGCCCAGCGGATGCCTGCTTGGGTGAAGCTGCCGGTGGTGAAGCTGAGGTAAAACAGATAGGCGATAGGCCAAATGACGAAGACGCCTAGGAGGATGAGGGCGGGGGCTAAGAATATCCAGGCTGCCGTCGCATCATTATCAAGTAAGTGCCGGTGGGGGGTTTGGGAAGATTTTGGGGCCATCTGGGTTGCGGAGAAAGGTCGCTGTAGGGCTATTTTACTGCCGGTGCCGGTGGCGAATGTGATGTTTGTGCCCCAAAGGTGGCATACCTTGAAAAATGGCACAGCTTGGCCAACTCGGCTTTCAATATTTTTTTCTTTAACCCTTGACTCTCCAGTTTACTGGAAGCTTCACAATGAATCTAGTGAAACACAGCAGTGAATTTTTGGAGTTAAGCGAATGACACTACAACTAAAAGTCCCCAAAATGGCTTGTTCTGCTTGTGTGAAAACCATCATCAAAGCAGTCACAGCAATTGACCCGGCTGCAAAAATCGATGCAGACACCAAAACCAAGCAAGTCAACATTGAAACGCAACAATCTGAGGCGGCAGTTAAAAAAGTAATTGCTGCTGCCGGCTATCCAGTTGCTTAGAAAATTCAAGAGCAACATCTTGATTCAATCTTTGACAAAAATCCCCGACCTTTCACTCATTTGTCTGGGAAGAAACCACAAAAAAAGTCATCTTTTTTCAATTGTGGGATGTTTTTTGCAGCGGCAGTGGGCGTCCTGTTTCTACTAACTAACCCTTGACAAAATTATGGATACGATAACCCTCAAATTACGTGGCATGAGCTGTGCCTCTTGCGCTTCTGCAGTTGAAGAGGCCATTAAATCTGTTCCGGGCGTGGTTGAATGTCAGGTTAATTTTGCGATGGAACAGACAACGATTCAATATGATTCAAAGCAAACCGGCTTAGAGGAAATTCAGCAAGCTGTTGATGATGCTGGATACAGTGTGCTGCCGGTTCAAGAACAGGAAATGGTGACGGGAGAAGATGATGCTGAAAAAGCTTCTCGTTTGGCAGAATCACAAGATTTACAGCGCAAAATTTTAGTCGGAGGGGTGATTAGCATTGTGCTGGTAGTGGGTTCGCTGCCGGCAATGTTAGGGTTAAGTTTGCCCTTAATCCCTGCGTGGCTGCATAATCCTTGGTTACAACTATTGTTAACCTTGCCAGTGCAATTTTGGTGCGGGAAATCGTTTTATGTCAATGCTTGGAAAGCATTAAAACGTCACACAGCAACAATGGATACTTTGGTTGCGCTGGGAACAAGTGCGGCGTTTTTTTACTCAGTGTTTGCCACAATTTTTCCAAGATTCTTTACATCTCAGGGATTAATGCCTGATGTGTACTATGAACCGGCAGCCGTGATTATTACCTTAATTTTGCTAGGCCGGCATCTGGAAAATCGCGCTAGAGGTCAAACTTCTGATGCAATTCGTCAATTGATTGGGTTACAAGCAAAAACAGCTCGTTTAATTCGAGATAATCAAGAATTTGATGTTCCCATTGAAGAAGTCAAAATTGGGGATGTTGTTCTGGTACGTCCCGGTGAAAAAATTCCGGTAGATGGGGAGATTATTGAAGGATCTTCCACAATTGATGAAGCGATGGTGACGGGAGAAAGTGTGCCGGTTAAAAAGCAGCCTTCAGATGAAGTCATTGGATCTACGATTAACAAAACCGGCAGCTTTAAGTTTCGCGCCACACGTGTTGGAAAAGATACTGTTTTGGCTCAAGTTGTTAAATTGGTGCAACAAGCACAAGGTTCTAAAGCGCCAATTCAACGATTAGCGGATCAAGTTACGCGATGGTTTGTGCCGGCAGTCATTGCAATCGCCATCGCAACGTTTATTATCTGGTTTAATGTCATGGGTAATTTAACATTAGCCACCATCGCTACGGTGGGGGTGTTAATTATTGCTTGTCCCTGCGCTTTAGGTTTAGCAACACCCACATCTGTGATGGTAGGAACCGGCAAAGGTGCAGAGAATGGCATTTTAATTAAAGATGCCGCAAGTTTAGAATTAGCGCATACCATCCAAACCATTGTATTAGATAAAACCGGAACGCTTACCCAAGGTAAACCAACAGTTACCGATTTTGTCACGGTTAGTGGAACTGCCAATCAAAATGAGTTGAAAATCTTGCGCTTGGCTGCTTCTGTAGAGCGAAACTCAGAACATCCGATTGCTGAAGCAGTGGTTCGTTATGCCAAATCTCAGGAAGTTCAGTTAACCAGTGTAGAGAATTTTGAAGCAATTGCCGGCAGTGGGGTTCAGGGAATTGTATCAGGCCGATTTGTACAAATTGGCACTCAGCGATGGATGGAGGAGTTAGGAATTAAGACGAAATCTCTGGAACAACATCAGGTAATTTGGGAAGCTAGCGGGACAACAGTGATTTGGATTGCGGTGGATGAAGAAATTGAGGGAATAATGGCAATTGCCGACGCACTTAAACCCTCATCACCCGGCGTTGTGAGAGCGTTACAAAGGTTAGGTTTAGAAGTTGTAATGCTAACCGGAGATAACCAACAAACAGCCGAAACGATTGCCGGTGAAGTGGGAATAAAGCGCGTGTTTGCACAGGTTAGACCTGATCAAAAAGCAGCTCAAATACAGGCAATTCAAAGAGAAGGAAAAATTGTGGCAATGGTGGGAGATGGGATTAATGATGCGCCGGCTTTAGCGCAAGCTGATGTGGGAATTGCGATTGGAACGGGAACAGATGTTGCAATTGCTGCCAGTGATATTACGCTCATTTCAGGAGATTTGCAAGGCATTGTAACCGCAATTGAACTTAGCCACGCCACGATTCAAAATATTCGCCAAAATCTGTTTTTCGCCTTTATATATAATGTGGCCGGTATTCCCATCGCAGCGGGGGTTTTATTCCCCGTGTTTGGGTGGTTACTCAATCCGATTATTGCAGGAGCGGCAATGGCGTTTAGTTCGGTATCTGTGATTACAAATGCTTTGCGCTTACGCAATTTTAAACCAAAGTTCAATTCGTAATAGCAGGAGTTTAGGAAATGTTCAATCAAAATAGGATTTGGGGAAGTCTTGCCGGCATTGGATTTTTGCTATCCCTAGTCTCTGGAGTTAACGCTGCTGAAATACACCCGAAGCAGACGGCTCAATTTCAACGCATTGAGCAACCTTTAGCCGCAAAAGCCGGTGTAACGTTAGGCGGTTTGGGATTAATTGGTTTGGAGTTATGGTGGTTTGTTTTCAGTAAAACTAAAAGCCGGGAAGCTGATTCCAATCAAGGAGTTCAGGAAGTAACAATTACCGTAGACGGTGGCTATGAACCGGCACGTGTGATTGTGAGTGCCGGCAAACTTGTTCGGCTGAATTTTATGCGCCGTGATCGTAGTAGTTGTTTGGAAAAAATTGTACTACCTGATTTCCAGATCGCTCAAAATTTAGTCCTTGATCGGATAACTTCTGTGGAATTTACACCCCAACAGCCTGGAAATTACACCTTCACTTGTGGCATGAATATGTTTCGCGGTGTCATAGAAGTGCAAAATGAGGGAGTTTAAGATAGGTGTCGAGGCAATTTTATCAGGATTTATTGCAAAATTAACTCTTAAACTCAAGCAATACTTGAGCTTTTGCCTCGCATTCATCATTCTTTAGATAGAGAAATAGGGCTTGCATAACTTCCTCTAGAAAGACGAATTCTGCTCCCCAGCTTCTTAGAATAATCCTAGGGGAAAATAATAATCGGAGCGTAGTTTATGTCTGAGCAAAGCAATCAAATATCTCCAGAAGAAGAACAACAATCGAATGCACAAACATCGGATGCTTCTGATGACGACCAAACCCCCATTGAAGCAAGCCGGCGCAAGACGGGTTCAGGGGGCCAAACTGATGCTAAGCCTACTGCGGTGCAAGAATCAGGCAGTAGTGATCCTTTGGTAGAAGGTGGCGGAAATCAAGGAACCGAAAAGCGCTAAGCTTCAGGCTTGAAATAAAGTTTTCCTAAACATAAACCTCTGCCGGATTGGCTAGGGGTTTTCCACGTATTATCGATTTTAATTATAAATTTTCTATTACTTAATCATCGCGATTGGATAATTCGGGTTGGCTAGATTTGGAATTAATTGCTGATTTTTACAATTAACTAAAAAATCTAATTGCTCTAAAACAACCTGCCCAATTAGCACCTCGTCACCCGTTACCAATGCCTCTCCTACAGTTTGACGCCCCTGACAATCAATGATGACAGGTTCTATGGCTCCCACAGATTCCTCGCGTCCATCGGCATACTGTACCATGCGCTGCCCCCGAATTCGCGAGCCAAGTCGCCCCACCATCCCTGCTGGAATTACGAGGGATAATGCATCTGTATCAACGAGTGCCGGTGTGTCGCACTCACGCAGCAGATCGGGCGCAAGCAAACCCCGACTCACCAATGCTTCATCTATTGCATTTGTTAGCTTCACCAGAATCCGAACTGCGCCCATTATTTCAACTTCCTTGTCTGAGATTGCGTTATTTTTCTTTATTTTCTCACGCTTTTATTGAGCGCTCCCTGGTAATATCTAATTTGCATGAAATTTCAGCCACGTTCCCCATGACTACCGATCAGGCACAATCAACTCCTAGCTTTATTTCTCCTGCCATTCCTCTTAATCTCATGGCAGAATATCCTCCAGCCGGCACTCCGTTAAAATTGGGAGTGATGGCGTCTGGAAGTGGCACAAATTTTGAAGTGGTTGCTCAAGCAATTGCCGATGGCAAACTTAATGCTAAAATTCAAGTTTTGATTTACAATAATCCCGGCGCTAAAGTGATCGCCAGAGCAGAAAAGTTTGGCATCCCGGCAATTCTTCTCAATCACCGTGAGTATAAACAACGGGAAGATTTAGACAGCAAAATTGTTGAGACGTTGCAGCAATATGATGTGGACTGGGTGATTATGGCCGGCTGGATGCGAGTGGTCACTCAAGTTTTAGTGGATGCTTTTCCAGACCGAATGATTAATATTCACCCCAGTTTATTACCCAGTTTTCCAGGGATTCGAGGTGTTGAGCAAGCACTGGAAGCGGGTGTAAAAATAGCAGGATGTACAGTTCATTTTGTACGGCTAGAAGTAGACAGTGGGCCAATTATTATGCAAGCTGCGGTGCCGGTTTTGCCCAATGATACATCCGAAACTTTGCACGCTCGAATTCAAGTTCAAGAACACAAAATTTTGCCCCAAGCAATCGCACTTGCAGCCGCGCAACGTGCCGGTCTAATGTTGAATTGTTGAAATTCATACTCTTAAGCGCTTGAGAAGTTAAGCGAACGCGCATCTAATTGGCTATTTTATGGGAAGGATCGAAATCTTAAATTTCTCTCCCTCTCAATCTCAATCTCAGTAGAAAAATTTAGTGGACTGCCAGCTTATGAACCGGCGCTGCCTCCACTCAACCGGCCTAATTTCCAAAGGCAACCGGAGGCTAAATTCGTAAAGACATGAGCCACAATGGGCACTAACAAATTGCCGGTGGCTAACGCACTATATCCGAGTATCAGCCCCACAACAGTTGCCCAAACGACATAAGGCCAGTGTTGAGGGCCACTGAAATGTAAAATGCCAAAAAATACGCTGGAGACAAGTAAGCCAACCGTATTTAATCCCAAATCCGATAACATCACGCCGCGAAATAAAAGTTCTTCACTTAAAGCGGGCAACAGTCCTAGCCAAATTAAATCTGGCCACTGCAAAGGTTTGAGGATTAAAGCTAAGTAATAATTTGCACTTTGCCGATATGCCGGCCAAAGGCGATAAATCATGGAACTTGCAACAGAAATCCCCACACCAACCGCCAATCCCCAAGGTAATGCCATGCCGGCCCAACTGAGGGGAAGCAGGGAAATGCCCCGAAAGTGCTGCCAAAGCTTAGCCAGCACCAGCAATAGAACGGCTGTTACCCCCATGTAACCTAAAATTTCGATACGTGTTAGGGGGTCGATCTCTGGCTGCTTAGGAAGTGGTTCAGTCACAGGTTACAGATAAAGGTGAAGGGTGTCGTCGGGGTGAAGGGAGAAGGGGAAATTTTTTCTTTGACCTTTGCTTTCACACTTTCCCACTAACCCCTGTCTCTGCATTCTAGGCAATTTAACGGTGAGATTGTTGGGCTGAGTGCTGCCGCATTCACACCGGCACGATCGGCGACTATGACACCCAGCGCCTCTAAATAAGAATTAACCCGCACTGCTTTAATTCCCAACTGTTCAGGCGAAACTTGCATCGTGGTGGTATTTTCGCTAACTGCAATGATTTGTGTTTTGGGAAGCCGGCTTAAACTCATCACTGCGCTGCCACCGGCAGCCGTTGCCGGAATCACCACAGCGTCAACTTCCTCGGCCCAGATATCTGTTGCTTGACAATGACCTGACTTTGTAATGACAAACTGAGGCGCACGACTCAGGCCAACCAAAATACAGGGAAGAAATGTATAACCCAACTCCTCCGCAGCAGATCGGGGAGATAGGTGCGGATCAAGGGGAAGCGGTGAGAGGGCCGGCGCGTGGGCACAGGGAATTTGAAACGTTCGCACGACAAGATGACTGATCACCGCTTCCGCGCCGGCAAGCGGATCGACTCCTTCCCCGTGGCGATATTGTTGCAAAGCTTCACTTTCTGGATCATCGGGGAACCTTGCAACGACGGCAATTGCATCCGCCTTTGCTTGGGAAATCAGCACCTCAGCCGCCCGCAACAAACTGCCTGGATTGCCAATCGTGCCCCAACTTGCACCGGCAGCCGAGGTTCGCAATTCCACTTCTAAGGGGGCATCCGTCACCACATAATCTGTCAAATTCAGCCCCAAAGTCGCTCTGGTGGCGTCTGCCGCTTGCAAATGTCGCAACCGCAACTCCGGTTCAATGCCTTGATCGAGAATTAAACCCACCCGGTTTTGATGGACGGGTCGCAGTCCCCAGCATCCTGTAGCAAATTTGTCAAGCCCATAGCCTTCTACATAAAAAGCGTTCTCACAAGGCCAGTACAATTGAGCGCCGTTAAGCACGTTGGGGTGAGTAATCAGGCGATCACAAACGTGCGACATGGCTCTGGCTACCGGCAACGCATCGCCGGCATAACCTCCAATTGCCGCCCCAATGCCGGTGGGCACAATCAATACAACCGTGTAAGGACGCTTGTTCAACTTGATATTTTAGGGTTTAGCTTCAGCAGCCACAGTCATCACGGCTTCAACTTGGGCTTTTTGTGAATCTGCATCAATGCCGGTGACAGCCCAGCGCAGCGGTTCACCTCGTTTTTGCAGTTCCGCCTCAATGGCTTGTTGCATTTGCACTGGTGACTCTTGCAAGTCAATTTCGGCAGTGATAAAGTGCGTCGTCATCGTTTTAATTCCTCAAGCTAATTTAATGATTTGTGAGTGGAAGTTTTTAAGGTTTCCCAAATTGTCGTTGGTAAACCTCGTCTTCTTTCTCCGTAACAATTTTGAGATCGGATCGGGGATAAGCGACACACAGCAGCGCATAGCCTTCTGCTTGAAGTTCAGTTCCCACGCCCATGCCCTCACTTTGTTCCACCTTCCCCCCGTTTAGAACCTGGGCAGCACAGGTGGTACAGACGCCGGCATTACAAGAACTTGGTAAATCTATGCCCGCTGCATAAGCAGCCTGAAGAATCGTTTTATCTTCTGGGACTTCAATCGTGTGGGTTTTGCCTTGATGGTGAAATTCAACGGTATAAATGTTGGACATTGTGTAAATCTGAAGCTTGAAAATGCAAATCTGCTGAATGGAAACCAACCTGTGGCTGGCTTATTTTACCGTGTTCGGGAGCTTACTGAATGTCAATATTTCGGGGTGGGGGCGATTCGTCGTCATCCTTCAAATTTTGCCGGCCTGAAGTCATATAATCTTTGTAAAAGTCTACAACCATTTTTGTCAGGTCTGGGCGAGAGATTTCTTCCCCCTTGATTTTGGCTCTTAGGTAAATTTTTAGAACTTCTATATAAGATAAACCCAGTCCCATTGTTAGGGCTGCTGCCGTTGAGCCGGCAATCACTCCACCCACAAGCGAGCCGGCACCGGGTATCATTTTAAGTAAGTTTCCCACAAATGCTCTGCCCACTGCTGCCATGCCGCCGGCACCCACAATTGCAGACACCACCGTACTCATAAAAGCCCGATCAAAGGGCAAACCAAAAATTACCGTAATATTTGCCAGCATTGCCGTTTGCATCGTCATTAATAGCGGCGCATCCGAGAAAGGAATCGGAGAAGCCCCAATAAGAGACGAGCCGGCGACATAAGCATTTACATACTTCAAAGCTTCTTTAGCCTTTATCTCAATACTGGCAATTTGTTCTCTAACAAATGCCTTTTTTGCGATTTGCGGCAAAAGTTCTAAAGTTGCTTCGACTAACCGTGTTAAACCGTGTATTTCTACAGGCGGAAAGTCATCGTGAACTTTTTTGGGTAGCGCCATCACCGGCACAATTTGACTAACAGGTAAATTTTTTCCTTCCAAATAAGTGAAAAATTCACTTGACTTTTGCGTAGTTGTTTGCATCAGAACTAGAATCACCGGCACATCTTTCAATTCCAGCGCTTTAATCCAACTTTCCTCAATTTCCTCAAACCGGCGTGCCTCATGACTGATGCAATACCAAACAACATGAATGTGTTGTTTGGCATCCTGCATTCTTTGATCTTCAATGAGGTTAGCAACTTCTAGCCGCACCCGTTCAATTTGTTCTGTATTCAGTTCTAATCCCGGCGTATCATAAACCGTGATTGGGCATCCTTGTTTAGTATATTGCCGGATTCCTTGAGTAATCGGTTTGCCAATGCCGGTTTCTGCCAAACGTTCTTTAAAAACCGCATTAATTAAAGTGCTTTTGCCAACGCCGGTTTTCCCGATTACCAAAACATTACACTGCCCTAAATGGCTTTCTGCTTCTTGGTAAGCATTGCCAATTCTTCCTAAGACTTCATCTAATGAGTAATCTTTTTCTGACATAGCCGGCATTCCTCAATATTTTTTAAAGATTATTTTAAAACTCTTACCTGAAATCCACTAACTAGCCCATCACTCCCGATCACGCTCCAGATCATAAATCACTTTTTCCCAATACCACTCTTCCGGCATATCGGGAAATTTTTCTCTTTCCTGCTCAATTAATCGCTCAGCAATTTCCCAATAACCCCCAACCAGTCGTACAAGTTTTTGCCATAAAGGATTCGCGACCCCGGCAGCCGTTTGTTTCGGCACAGAAGCTTGAATTAATTTCAGACTATCCAGCGCTTTTTGATAATTAACCCAGTCTTCCTTATCGCAAAATAATTTAGCAGCATTTTGATAATCTGCAATCGCTGCTTTCATTTCTTCTAAACAAGATTGAGCAATTCCCCGATTATAATAAGCTTCAGGATCATCAGGATTAATTTGCAGTGCTTGTGTATAATCTTTAATTGCGCCCTGATAATTAGCAACAGCTCGATAAGCATTGCCTCTGGCGACATAAACCTTCCCAGCTTCCGGTAGAATTTGCAGTGCTTGGTTTAGATCAGCAATTGCACCGTGGTGATCTCCCATTTGAGAACGCACCATCCCCCGGTAATGATAGGCGACAGCATCCTGGGAATTCAATCGCAAAGCTTGGTTTAAATCAGAAATTGCGCCCCGATAATCTTCTTGCTTGTAACGAACAATTCCTCGGCAACGGTAAGCTTGGGCATCTTGAGGATCGACTTTCAGCGCCCAATTTAAATCTTCAATAACGCCCCGTTTATCTCCTTCTTCAAACCGTTGCAAGATTTGATTAAAAAATTCTTTATGTTCCCCAATTGGCAGCCGTGTTTTACTTTCTTCTTTAACTAAAGGTGCCGGCTGGAGTTGTTTGACATTATCCAGACATTTACGGCAATTTACGGCATCCTTTTGCTCAAGATATAATTCTGCCGCTTGT
The DNA here is from genome assembly GCF_014695725.1 of Microcoleus sp. FACHB-672. NCBI lineage: Bacteria > Bacillati > Cyanobacteriota > Cyanophyceae > Oscillatoriales > Microcoleaceae > Microcoleus > Microcoleus sp. FACHB-672. The sequence continues at coordinate 36,014 of NZ_JACJOU010000017.1, forward strand.
TTAAAACTGGTGATGGCTGCTTGGATATCTCCCTGCCGGCGGTAAGCACTACCCTGAAGGCGATAAGCCGGCGCATAATTGGCATCGATGCGTAAAGCTTGCAACGCATCCTCAATGGCTGCCGGTGCCTCTGCCAGCGCCAAATGAGCGATTCCCCGGCTGAAGTATACGTCAAGACTCGCCGGTTGTAGGGACAAAGCTTGCGTGTAATCCGCAATTGCCTCCCGCGCCTCTCCACAGTCGAAGTGTGCCAACCCTCGCTTGTGGTAAGCTTCCGCAAAGTCAGGATTAATTCGCAAGGCACGGTTAAATTCCTGAATTGCGCCTGGGTGATCTCCTTGACGCGCTTTTTCTAATCCTCGATTATAGAATTCGCGATCCATTGTCTATTTCTACTTTGCTATACCGGCGGCTAATATTATTTTAGACTTTTTGCAATACAGAAGTATTTTTAACCCATCAACATCACTATAGCCTTGGGCTACAATATCTGACTCGTTTGATTAGGACTGCAACTTTTTGATTTGATACTGGGCATCGTTATAACATCCCGTATTTCCTTGATCTATACACAACTTAGCAGATTTTTGAAAATCCTCAATCGCGCCCTGTTTATCACCCATGCGAGCGCGAATTAAACCTCTGCCATAATAAGCCCCATTATGATCTTGTTTCAGTCGAATTGCTTGGGTGTAATCTTCAATTGCACTACTATAATTTCCTAAATCAGAGTGAACTTCTGCGCGATTGCTGTAAGCAACGGCATCACTTGGATCAGTGCGAATTGCCTTTGTAAAATCATCAATTGCCCCTGGTTTATCTTTAGCGGCAGCGCGAGCCAGACCTCGGTTGCTGTAAGCTTTAGAATTATTAGAATCTAGCCCTATTGCCTGGGTGCAGTCCTCAATTGCTTTTTGATAATCACGTAAATTAAAGTAGGCAATACAGCGATTTCCATAAGCAATCGCATCATTAGGAGTGAATTTAAGCGCTTGGGTACAATCCGCAGCCGCTTTCTGATATTGCCCCAAATTCAATAGGGCACTGCATCGATTAATGTAGGCATCTGCAAATTTAGGATTCACTCGGATAGCGTCCGTATAATCTTCCATCGCGCCCTGATAATCTGCTAAATAAAAACGGACTCTGCCTCGGCTATAGAAAGCATCTCCGCTGTTGGGATCGATGCGAATTGCTTGAGTATAATCTGCTAATGCTCCCTGTTTATCCCCGGCAGCAGAACGTGCTAATCCACGATTGATATAAGCAAACGCATCCTGATTATTAAGACGAATTACCTGAGTATAGTCCTCAATTGCTGCCTTATAGTCGTTTAAATTGAAATAAGCCCGACCTCGTTTTTCGTAAGCTGCCGCATCATCAGGCTGCAAAACAATTGCCTGATTATAATCATCAATTGCTGCCCGGTAGTCTGTTAAGTCAGAATAAACAAGTCCTCGATTCTGGTATGCTTTGGCGTGCTTGGAATCAAGGCGAATTGCCTGGGTGTAATCTGCCTTCGCGTCCTCCAAGTTTCCCAAATCATAATTAGAATTTCCGCGTTTGTAGTAAACTTCTGCGTTATTAGGATTGAGTAGGATTGCTTGGTTATAGCTCTGAATTGCCCCTAGGTGATCGCTATCGGTGGAGTTTTCCAACTCACTAATTTTTAAATTGCTTGCCTTCTGCTGTGCTTGCCGGTGAAATTCTAAGCCTAAACCGGCAATCGCAATCAATGCAGCTAAACCTGCCCCGATCAGCAAAAGTTTTTGCCTAAAGGCGGGTTCCCGAAAACGAGGCTGGCGTTTGCTATCGTTTTGCTCAAGCGTTACCAACATTTGCAGTGGCTGGTTGTCTCCAGAGTTGTTTCCAATATTGTTTAAATCCGTGAGAACATCCAGCGCGGTTTGATAGCGATCTCTAAAGTCAGATACAATCATCTTATCGAGAATATCTGCTAGTTCTTGGCTGACTTGTGTTCGGTGTCGCCAAAGCAATTCACCGACATGAGATGCATCAGAATTTTGTAGTTTGGTTAAATCTTCTGCCGGCAAGCCGGTTAATGCTTGAATGCTAATAATCCCCAAAGCATAAATATCGCTGTTATACACGGGATTGCCTTGGAGTTGTTCAATCGATTTGTAAGCCGAGTCACCCAGTGGAGCTGCAAACTGCCCAATTTGGGAATTAGAAGGTTTAGAGGTGCTTTCTTGAATCGCTTCAAAGTTAATTAAAACCAACCTGCCATCTAACTGGCGTCGAATAATATTTTCCGGATGAATCTCTCGGTGAATTACGCCAAAATGATGTACAAAAACTAAAATTCCTAAAACTTCTTGCAGTAGGCGGAACACTTGGTCTTCAGACAAAGGTACACCGGCGACAATTTCCTCCGCTAAAGATTGGCCGGCAATGAATTCTTCAACAATATAAAAGTCTTTGTTTTCTTCAAAAAAAGCTAAGAGTTGAGGAATTTGATCATGCTTTCCTAGCTTTTCTAGAATTTCTGCCTTTTTTTTAAATAAAAGTTGAATGATATTAAACGTCCTGGAGTGGTTATTGGGTGGACGCAATTGCTTAACCACACATTGAGGATAACCGGGCCGGTGTGTATCCGCAGCCAGATAGGTTTGTCGAAATGTATTTGAGCCTAAAAGTTTAACAAGCCGGTAACGTCGATCTAAAAGTTGGCCAATCATCACAACACCCTAGCCATTTTTCGTAGATTTTGGCAAAAAATTGTATGGGCTAACGGGGGCAAAGGGATAAAAAAGGGAGAGAGGAAAAGCGGGAGAAAAACATCTCGTAGGGGCAAAACATCCGCGCACAAAATCTCTGCGTTGAGGTAAATATTTATCCGTTGATGCTTCCCCCTCCTACCTCGCTATTGCCGCAGCTTGTTGAGCTGCTGCTGAGCTTCCTTGTACCCACTCGGCCTGCCTTGCTCTAAATAAAGCGTAGCGGCTTTTTGTACGTCTTCAATCGCACCGGCTCGATCTCCCATCTGAGCACGGGCAAGTCCTCGTCCCAAATAAGCACCGGCAAACGTGGGACTCAGCCTCAGCGCTTGGGCATAATCAGCAATTGCACCGGCGTAATTTCCCCGTTTGGACTGGACAACGGCGCGATTGCTGTAGGCGACGGAATCACTCGGATTGAGGCGAATTGCCTGGGTGTAGTCTTCAATTGCACCGGCACTATCGCCGGCAGCAGCCTTCGCCAACCCACGATTACTATAGGCTTTAGGATTGCCGGCATTAATGCGAATCGCTTGGCTACAGTCCTCAATCGCTTGTTTGTACTGACCGGCATTGTGCTGGGCAATACAGCGATTATCATAAGCGATCTCATCATTAGGATTCAGCTTGATCGCCTCCGTACAATCTGCAACTGCTTTCCCATGTTGGCCCAAATTTAAATAAGCACCGCACCGATTGCCATAGGCTTGGATATGCTTGGGATCTCGCCCAATCGCCTCGGTGTAATCCTCCACCGCCCCTTGATAGTCTGCCAGAAAAAAGCGTGCTCTGCCCCGGCTGTAGTAGGCATCCGCATCATTAGGGGCAAGCAAAATCGCTTTCGTGTGATCTTCTAGCGCCGGCTGCTTATCATCTGTAGCCAAACGAGCGATTCCCCTTGCCTGGTAAGCTTTCGCATCATCGGGGTTAAGCCGAATTGCTTCCGTGTAATCCTGAATCGCGGTGCTGTAGTCTTTGAGGTCAAAGTAAGCGACTCCCCTTTTATAGTAAGCCCCGCTATCTTGGGGGTGAAGGCGAATCACCGCGTTGAAATCCTCAATGGCACCGCGCTGGTTGCCGCGATCATATTGAGCCAGTCCCCGGTTGTAGTAGGCATCGGCGTAGTTGGGATTTCGCTGGATTGCTTCATCGTAATCCTCAATCGCTTTGTCCAATTCCCCCAAATCGTAGTAAGCATTTCCCCGTTTGTAATAAGCCTCAACGTTATTGCGATTCAATTGAACGGCGCGGGTGTATTCCGCAATCGCTCCTTGCTGATCGCCGCTTTCCGCTCGTTTTAACCCACGCGTGTAAAATTCTTGGGACTTGGTGGTGTCGGGACGCAGGGACAGCAGAAACAGTCCCGACAAGACCACAAATGCCACGATTGCTGCCAAAATCGAGCGGTTTATAGGCAATTTCCGCAGCGGTGGGTCGTTCTGAGTGACAATCGTTTCTGGCGGCGGTGGCAGTTGTGAGAGGGCCGGCAGCTTGTTTAAGGGGGTAAGGACAGCGGCGGCTGAGGAGTAGCGTTGACCATAGTGGTGGTGAACCATTTTGTCGATGATGTCTGCCAGTTGTGAGCTGACGATCGCTCGATGCCGCCAGGTGATTTTGCCGGTGTTGGGGTCTTGAAGTTTTGGTAAGTCGATGGCAGGTAAGCCGGTGAGTGCTTGCACGGCAATCATGCCCAGGGCGTAGATATCGCTATTAAATTGAGGGTTGCCTTGAAACTGTTCCACCGGCATATAAGCAGGCGTGCCGGCGGCAATGGTCCACGGGCCTTGTCCCTGGGCAATTTGAGCGGTAATTTCTTTAACCGAGCCAAAGTCGATTAAAACTAATCGGTTGTCAGAAGCCCGCCGAATCAAGTTTGCCGGTTTAATGTCGCGGTGAATCACGCGATTGCCGTGCACGAAGACTAAAATCTCAAGCACCTCTACCAAGATACCGGCCACTTGTTCTTCTGAGAGAGGGACACCGGCTACAATTTCTTGGGTGAGGGGATGTCCCGGCGTAAACTCTTTAACGAGATAAAATCGCTGATTTTCGGCAAAATAAGCTAAAAGTTGGGGTATTTTGTTGTGTCTTCCCAGTTTTTCTAGGGTTTCTGCCTCTCTTTTAAATAGCCGGTGAGCGGCTTGCAAGGATTTTGAACCGTTATTGGTTGGGCACAGTTGCTTGACCACACATTGAGGATTTCCAGGCCGGCGAGTGTCTTCTGCCAGATAAGTTTGTCCAAAGGCACCTGATCCTAAAACTTCAGTAATCCGGTAACGTCCATCTAATAGTTTGCCAATCACAACTGCCCCCGTGCCTGATATGGATCGATGGTGCGGCAGGAGAGCGAAATGCCGGTTGTTGCCGCCGCCTCCTGCCCACAACTTCTATTTTTCCCTAAGTTTCTAGTCGGGGCTTATCGTTGGCGGGTGTTTATCTTTATTTTTAGAAAAGGGACTGTGTGATTGAAGCGAACTGAAGACTTAATTTTATAGACGCAGGGGGAACGATGTCAGAGACATTCACGCAAGGGGCAACGATTGCAGCCATCGCCACGGCAATAGCGCCGCAACAAGGCAGTATCGGGATTGTGCGGCTATCGGGCGAGCAAGCGCTGGAAATTGCCAAAACTTTGTTTCACGCGCCAGGAGGCCGGCAGGTTTGGGAAAGCCACCGAATTCTTTATGGTTACATCCGCCACCCCCATACTCAGCAGGTTGTGGATGAAGCGCTGTTGCTGATTATGAAAGCGCCCCGTTCTTACACCTGTGAGGATGTGGTGGAGTTTCACTGTCACGGGGGAATTATGCCGGTGCAGCAGGTGTTGCAGTTGTGTTTGGAGTTGGGGGCGAGGCTGGCACAGCCTGGAGAGTTTACCCTGCGGGCGTTTTTGAATGGCCGGCTCGATTTGACTCAGGCGGAAAGTATTTCTGATTTAGTCGGGGCGCAATCACCGGCAGCTGCTCAAGCTGCGCTTGCCGGCTTGCAGGGCAAATTAGCAACTCCCATTCGCCAATTGCGGACAGCTTGCTTGGATGTTTTGGCCGAAATTGAGGCGCGGATTGATTTTGAGGAAGATTTGCCGCCCTTAAATGAGCCGGAAATTATCGCAGAGATAAACCATATTTTAGAGAAACTGTCAAGGATTCTTGCAACGGCTGATCGGGGAGAATTGCTGCGAACCGGCTTAAAGGTGGCAATTGTCGGGCGTCCAAATGTGGGGAAGTCGAGTTTACTCAATGCTTGGAGTCGCAGTGATCGGGCAATTGTTACGGATCTTCCAGGTACAACTCGTGATGTGGTGGAGTCTCAGTTGGTGGTTGGGGGGGTGCCGGTGCAGGTGCTGGATACTGCCGGCATCCGAGACACAGTCGATATTGTGGAAAAAATAGGAGTAGAACGTTCGCGCTCGGTCGCTCAGGCGGCTGATTTGGTGCTGTTAACCATTGATGCCGGTGCTGGTTGGACACCTGAAGATCAGGAGATTTATGAACAAGTCAAACATCGTCCGGTAATTTTGGTTATTAACAAAACTGATTTGTTAAAAGCAGCAGAAAAGACAGAAATTCAGTCAAAAATTCAGAATCCAGGCTCTAAAATTTTTACATCTGCTGCCCAAAGTAAAGGCATTGAAGACTTAGAAAAAGCTATTTTAGAAGCGGTTAATGCGGGCAACCTGCAAGCCGCCAATCTAGATTTAGCAATCAATCAACGGCAAGCTGCGGCACTGACTCGCGCTAAGGCTGCTTTGGAACAAGTCAGCGCCACCATTGGAAATCAGCTTCCGCTTGATTTCTGGACAATTGACTTACGCGGGGCAATTCAAGCGTTAGGAGAAATCACTGGTGAAGAAGTCACTGAATCAGTTTTAGATAGAATTTTTAGCAGATTTTGCATTGGCAAGTAATGAGGTGATTTATAATTAAAATATCGATGATTGTGTTTTTAGAATCTAATTTTGCCGGTTCTGAAATCTCATAAAAGCTTACGGAGCCTTTCATTATGAGCCAAACAGTAAATGAGGGCGTGCGCTGGACGACAGCAGACTTAGAACTGTTGCCCGACAACGGTACACGTTATGAAATTATTGATGGGGAGTTGTTTATGTCAAAATCGCCTCACTTGAACCATCAACGCACCTGTGGCAGAATTTATCGAGAACTTGATATTTGGTCGCAATTTAGTGGAAGAGGGGAAAGCTTTATTAATCCGGGCATTGTTTTTAGCGAAGCTAACAATGTTGAACCCGATGTAATTTGGATTAGCAATGAAAGATTAGCGCTATTAGTAGACGATTCGGGACATTTAACCGATGCACCTGAGTTAGTAGTGGAGGTGTTATCGCTGGGTAAAGAGAATGAACGGCGAGACAGAGAAGCTAAGCTCAAACTTTACTCATCACGAGGAGTTCAAGAGTATTGGATTGTTGATTGGCGTTTGCAAAAAGTTGAGATTTACCGTCGGGAAAGCGCTAAATTACAGTTAGTGGCGACACTGTTTGCGAGTGATGAGTTGACTTCGCCATTGCTGCCAGATTTCACTTGTGCTGTGAGTCGGTTATTTACTTGAGATTTTACTCAATTTTTCCTTTGCTCTCTGGTTACTTGAGGGGCGCAGAATTATTAAAGTTTCGTCAATTGAATAAAGTAGAGTTCTTGCAAAAGTCTTTTTTTAAACACAGATAAGTTAATGGCTGGTGTTTAATATCAATAGGAAATTCGAGACTTTTGCAAGAGGTTGACTCTAGATTATTTTTTCAAGCACGTACACTATCGCCGCGCCCAGCCGGTGCCCCGCCAAATGATGAACAGTAAAACACTAGAAATTAAGGCCCCTAAATTCCATTTAACAGAACTTTTCACTAAGCCGAGGCGCTGATTCGAGCGTTCGGTTTGGGCTTGCTGTTGCAACTGAGCTTTAGCCGGCGGAATTCTGGCAAGAATTTGACTTTTAATTTCTTCAGGATTTTGGCTATCAATAGCAATACCTAAGCTATTAAGCTGAGTCGCTAGTGTTCTGATATCTTCGGGCGTTCCTTTTGTCAGTTGATCTTCAACTTGTTGCAGTTGGGAAATTTGTTGTTGTGCTTGGGTGTTAATTCGCTGGTTAACTTGGTCATCAACCCGCAAAGTATTGACGAGGGCTAAGGGAATGAGCAACAGAAATAAAAGCGCCAGCAATAGACACAACCACGATAACAACTTTAATAAGGGCTTTTCCAGTCGTGTCCGATCATAGGACTCTCCAAAAAAGATCAGAACCAGTGCCATTAATGGAATGGGGACTTGCTCAACCAGCGCACCAATCGTTTGCAATTCCCAACCAGGATTCATAAAACCGGGTGGAATAAAAATTTCAACCGTGTTAAATAACGCTAACAACAATAAACCGTAACCCACCCAACGCAGCCTGTAAATAGACCGCCCTTCATCGCCTTCTGCTCGAGTCATAAGATTGGCACCATGCACGTAAATGAGTCGATTTTGCTCGGTTCCTTAAGGTGGCGGGAAGTGTGGCTGCCACCGCTGATACCAAGAAAACCACGTGGTTTTTATAATGAGGTCAGTGTCTTTGGAGAAAGCATTTGCTATCGGCAAAGACAGCCGGCTAGACTTTTTACAATTTTCCTGATAGCCCGATTGAAAAAGGCTATGCAGAAAAGTTGCGAGTAGCCTGCTAATCCCGGGTTCGATTGATACAGTTACTCAAGTTCGTTTGCCCGTACTCAAGCAAAAGCCCACTCTTCAGCGCTGACGTAATGCTAGTTTACCAGGAGATGTCTTGATCTCAGTGTATTTTCGGATCAGGGATATGGACTAGGGCTGACTGCCAATCAAGTTGCGTCTCTTCATAGAAAAGATGAGGGGGTGTGCGAATCTTGACACTGGATGCCGGCTAAAAAGTTTGAAGACTCAGCTATTCTTCCCAGTTTTCTCAAGCAACTGCGGCTCCCCACTTTCCCTAAAAATCTTTAGTTGCACTGCGTAAATTTCTACACTTTTGTGAATCCACGCTTAATTAAGCGTCCTGATTTTCTGGTTGTTCTCGCAGGATCGCCAACCAAGTGATTAAACCGAAAATCAATACGGCAATCATCGAAAATATCAGAGATCCTTGCCCAAAGTGCCAGTATTCAAAGGATTTGGGATTGGAAGACGCTGCCAGAACAGCCATAAGGGCGACTCGGCCACTATTGACGACAAATCCTACAAGCACCGCAACCACCGGCACAATGATTTTTTGCCGTAACGTGGTGGGGAACATAAACAAGACAAGGACCGCCAGTCCTAAAAGCTGGAGAATGACACTTAAGCCAGAACATCCGCTGCCAACTTCTACACTGCCGGTGGGAAGATGTAAAAATAATCCTTCACGTCTGACGTTAAACCCGCTATACCAAAGCATCATCGCCGCAACTTTAGCTGTAATTGGCGAGATATCAATAATCTTGACCAGGAATGCCGGTGCGGGCGCGAAGATCGGAAAACCAAGGATAATCAATTCTTGCCAGTATTGCTTTAATCCTTTGAGATCGGATGCCACCAACCCTAAACCTAGCCCTGAAATGAGCGGAACAAAGCGCAGGAGGGGATCGTAGCTGGAGAGAAATACAGTTTTTGCGAAAACTAACGCAAGAAGCGTCGCGCCAAAAAACTTAGCAAATACACTGCTTTTTATGTTTAAAGCGCTATGTTTTTCCCAAATTAGGAATGACACTGCCCCCCATGCGAGCATACTGGTGCCAAATAGCTCGACCTGCTGGAATCGATCACTGAGCGTCAACTGTAAGGCCATTAAAACGCCGGCAACAGCGACTAGCCAGAATTTGGGTTCTTGTACAAGTTTGGGCAAATTCATTAGGTTTTAGCTGCCTCCTCTTCACAACTTAAGTTAATAAAATACTCAGACTTTGGTTGTTTGAAGCATGAATAAAGTTTCATCCCGGCACTCTCTTTATTTTACCTTGCCGGCTCAATACATATGGATTGGCCGACTACAATTACACTTTTATTCATAAAAAAGCAGTTGGCCATGTGAACCAACTGCTTTGTTACTGATTGACAATCGACTTGATCAACCGCCTAGCTCAGTTGCTTAAGCAGTTTTTTGGTTGCGCCGGCGACGAGCAGCCGCCAAACCGCCCAATCCTAGAGCCAATCCGCTCATGGTGAAGGGTTCTGGAACGGCTTCGGCATTAACGGTGAAGTCGTTGAAGTCACGATCTCCACCGCCCTTGGTATCCTCGAAAGAAATTAACGTGCCACCTTTAACAAAAGGATTGCTAGCCTTTACGCTTGACACGCCGCTCAATGCGCTGCCTTCTGAGCCACCAGCCGAGTTAAACACAGTTTGCTGGTTACCGTTGGTATTCAAGCTAGAGGTGGAGAATACTGTCCAGTTACCGACCCATCCTTGGTTGTACAGACCCAAAGAATAAACGGTATTTGCCAAAAATGTGTAGGACGCTTTGGTCGAGCCGGCTATGTTAGCAGCAGTTCCTAACCATTCGCTAGCTTTGCCCGCAGCTCCTGCACCCGCATCCGAGCGGCCCTTTTCCTGAAACAGGCTCGTCAGGAGGCTTTTGTTGGCATCATAAATCCCCAACCTTGATATGTTAGCGCCTTTAGATTGGATAAAAGAAAAGTTAACTGTGGTGTCTTGTGCAAACTTGATACCGCTTGTACCAAATGAGAAGCTGGCTTGAGCTGGAGCGGAAAAACTTAAGAGTGCAGTGGCAGTGGCAGCGGCTGTTGCGGTGACGAATAATTTGGACTTCATGGTAGATTCTCCTTGACAGTTTTAGGCTTATTTAGATGATTCCCTGATTCTCTTTTAAATTTTCCTGTTTAGGAAAAACTTTATCGAATCTTTATTTAGTTGACCTTTGGAACCGCGTTTCTTTTGTTGTTCTTAATATAGAAAATATCTTGAGTTTGGGCAGTGATTTACCTCACAATTAAGCGTGATTTTTTCAAGCAATCTCTCAGTATTTTCTCGGATATTGACAACATTGCCTCTAGAAAAGTGTCAGTAATTTCTTTGACAGAAAGCGAAAATTGCTTTCGCACTCTATATCTATTGCAACCTCGGCTCTCTTTAATTAACCTGTAAGCCGAAGCATCTATTTTGCCTTTCGCCCAGCAGCCGATTATCCAATCCTCTTCGTTTTCTTCACTTCCTTCCTTGTCATAGGGCTGTCTAGGGGGTTTAATTCACGACTGCTTTGGTTTCGCGATGCTGCCATCACTGAGATGGATTAAACATAAACCTAAGGATTGTCTTTCTATAAAAACTCACATACCCGCCCCAACGTTTGAGGTTGAGAGAGCTAGAGAAAAAGGAGCTGAACAGCAATATGCCAAGAAATGAGTGCTTTATGTTCAGCTCAATTTGTGGGACAAGCCTTAGGAGCTTGAATTTTTTGAAAAATTCAAAAGTTTGATCTAAGACTATACATTAATTTAGTGAAATAACTGGTCACTGACTAGAGGCCAAAAAAGAAATTTCGCCGGCTGGCTAAGGAGGATAGCAACCGGCAAGCAGGGTTCAAAGTGGCCCAGTTGACGTAAAATTCTCAATGCCAGTGCAATGCCGGTGAATCTTATGCACTGAAAAATCACCCAAGCTGTGTTGTCCGTTTATCTTGAGTCGGAGAATCACAGATTCTTCAGCCGGCATCCCTAGGAGACTAAAGTTCTGCTGCAATTTCGGCTAACCCGTTCCGCTAAGCTTTATCCGTGACTCTATATTGTTACCATCATTATGTGAAGGGTCAATTGCTGGAAGCGGAAAATCACCCAGAAAGCCCCACATCGCATTATTCGCAAATGACAGATGACAAATGACAGATGACAAATGGCTAGAAATTGGTACAATCGTTGCCCCTCAAGGTGTGAGTGGTGCGGTGCGGGTTTACCCTAATTCTGATTTTCCAGAGCGGTTTTTAGAACCGGGACGCCGGTGGTTGCGGCGCACCGGCAGCGAAGAACCAGAACCCATCGAATTGCTGGGAGGGCGCTTTATTCCAGGGAAGGGGATATATGCGGTGGAAATTGCCGGCATAGAAGATCGGGAGGCGGCGGAGACGTTGCGGGGAAGTCACCTGCTGGTGGAAATGAGCGATCGCCCCGCTTTAGAGGAAGATGAATTTCATGTTCTGGACTTAATTGGTTTAGATGTATTCAACCAGCTTGATGGCGAAATGTTGGGTACAGTGGTGGACGTGATCCCAGCCGGCAACGCTTTGCTACAGGTGCAGCTTAATCAATCATCGGCATCGGCATCCCCAGCAGATGAATCCGAGGTTGCCACTGTTGAGGAAATTCATCCTTCTGCCAGAAGGGGCGGAAGAAAACGCAAACGCCAGCCCAAACCATCGGCATCAAAAACGGTTCTCATTCCTTTTGTCAAAGAGATTGTGCCGGTTGTGGATCTTCCAGCCCATCGCCTTGAAGTGATGCCACCTCCAGGGTTGCTGGAAATAGAATCTCCCTAACAAATTGTAAATACGGTAGAGGCAAAGCATTGGACGATAACTCATCGGAATTGCCGGCAATTTTCCTATCCGAATGCTTTGCCCTGAGTTATTCGTTCTACGCACATAATCTTGCTATTGTCAACACCAAAAATCAAGGGGCGATTTAGTTTCTCGCCCCTTTTTAACCGGCTCGTTTGCCAATTTCTTCGACGACAAAGCTAGGAATTTCCTCTTCTTTACTCTTAGCAAGACAGCAATCACGCACTGCTAATAAAAAGCCTTGACAACCCTGTGGGGAACCGGGCATGGTATCAACTTGCTTAAAGAATGCTCGCCAATGTTGTGTGTTATTGCCGTAAAGATCTACCAAATGCAAACCGGCAAGATACTCGGCAAGTGGATCGAGAGAAAAACGGATTTTATCTTGACCGGCATCAATCGTTTGGATCAGACGCATCCGTTTTTCCAAATACTCAATGCGGGTTTCCGCTTGTTTGCCCCCCAAAGCAGCAAGCGCCGCATGACGGCTCACGGCTGCCGGTTTAAACGTTTGTTTGAGGCACTCCCAAGCCACAATTTTGGCATCGTGATGAACCAGGCTATCATCAAACCGATTTTGTGTGACAGCGCGATTCAGTTCGTTGAGATACGAGATCATTAGATCGGGAATGTTATCAGCTAAACCGGCTGTGCTGGTGCCTTCTTTGTAAGTAATTAACTGCTCAGCATAAAGCTTAGCAAGAAGAACCGTAATATTGCGCTGACCAACTATCAGGGAAAGCAAACTACAAGCATCAAAAAACTCTAAATCACTTAAACGATCACGCGCCCCTCGCTGAGTCAGATAAGCTTCCATAAATGATGAAAGCCGATTGCCTTCAACCCGCAACGGTTTAATCGTCGTTTTAAACACCCCATCGAGGGTTTCTTCAATTCGTGACGTGACGATCAAAGCATTCGGCAGAAAGTCAGGATGAGCCGGTCGAACTTCTGCTCTTGTTGCGTCGCTCATTTCAGAGAAATGATCAACAATCACTAGCAAGCGTTTCGCTTGAGCCAGACGTTTGACGAGTTCTTCAGAAATCAGCTCTCGCGTGCCAATCACCGATTGCAGCCGCCAATTAATAATGTTTGAAAACTGGCTGTTTTCTGCAATACTGTCGAGTTCTTGCTCAATTAAAACCGGCATCTGTAAATGATCACACAGACGTTCATCGGGGTTATCAGACATCGCCCATTGAGCCAACTGACAGGCGAGACTGGTTTTACCGGCACCAGCTTCTCCCCAAATCAGTAACCTAACTTGATTTTGAGCAAATACAGGTCGCAATTCCTTGCCGGTGAGGTTAGCAAAGGTGTTGCCATCTAAAATCACCGGAACCGGAATGTGAACTTGGCGATCACTCACCGTTGCAAGCTGAGCAAATCGCCCGCGTGCAGAATGGATGTGAGCCGCCACCCAAGCATCTAGCACTCTGGGATGATAATCGAACAACGCTAGAAACAGCAGATGACGAGCCGATATTGTTAGCCCTCTGTGCTTTGACAGGGTGAGTTTGTACGGTTTCAACGCTTCATTGACGCCCAATAGCCAGAGAGGGCGCAACCACAAGATCAACAGCCAGATCAGAGGCAGTGTGATCGCATAAATTGCCGGCAATAAAACCCATTTTCGCTGGAGAATCCAAGCAGCACTCAAGGCAAAAAAGCGAGTTTCTTTTTCAGTTTCTAGGGCTTTAATAGATCGGCTGATGGCAACAACAATTTCTTCTTTGGTGAACTTAAACAAAAGGGGATCGTTTAAAAGCTCCAGCTTGCGGTCTTCTAAGGCTGATCGGGCTTGAGTTAAGTCAGATAAAGCAGATTTGAGCTGTTGCAGGTGGAGGTCGTCAGCGCGATCCTGAAGGCTGCCGGCGATGCGTCTGGTTGCCTCAGCCGCAGAACCGCGCACTAATCTATTGGGGTCTTGCAATGCCTCTGTTAGGGGTGAAATTGCGGTTTGCGCGTCCGCACCAATTCGTCCCAAGGCTTCTGCGGCTGCTGATCGCACTGCGTCATTTTTATCGTTCAAGCTGGAAATTAAAGCCGGCACTGCACGCTCGGCATCTGAACCCATTTGTCCCAGTGCCCAAGCAACGCCGGTTCGCACAGCCGGCTGCTCGTCAGTTAAAGCTGTAATCAAGCCCGGAACCGCTTCTGGGCCAATTTTGACTAACACCTCAGCCGCCGCCCTCCGCACCTCCGGATCTTTGTCCTTGAGTGTTGCGATCAGGGGGGGAAGGATGGATTGGGCTTCTAATTTGGCCTCCGAGCCAATTCTTCCCAAGGAACGGGCCACACTGGAACGCACGCGCCAATCTCCATCCTGCAATTTCTCGATGAGATTGGGCACTGCCTCTTTGGCATCGGCACCGATTTGTCCTAGGGCTTCGGCTGCAGCGGTGCGAACGGCGACATTCTCATCCTGCAAGGCTCTGCTGAGGTCGGGAACCACCGGCGACCCGATTCTGCCTAATGCCTCTGCTGCTGAGCGCCGCACGTCGGGATCTGAGTCTTTTAAGGCTTGAATCAGCGGCGGAACAATTGCCGTTGCTTCTAATTTGGCTTCAGTGCCAATTTTGCCTAAGGCTCTGGCTGCTCCAGATCGCACTCGCCAATCTCCGTCCTCCAACCTGTCAATCAGCGCCGGCACCGCTAAGCGAGCATCTGGTCCAATTTGTCCGAGGGCTTCAGCCGCTACCAGCCGAACCGATGAACTGTCCCCTTTTAAGGCGGCGATTAGCTCTGGGACTGCCGGCTCACCCATTCTCCCCAGCGCCTCAGCCGCCACGCGGCGAATGTCTGGTTCTGAGTCTTTCAGCGCTTCTACGAGTGGGGGAATGATGGTTGATGTTTCAACATTTGCTTCTGAAGCAATTCTCCCTAATGCTTTCGCCGCGCCGGCACGCACTGCCGCTTCTGATGAGTTTTTGAGAGTTGCGCTCAAGTCGGGGATTGCTTCGGGGCCAATTTTCACCAGGGTGTCGATGGCTGATTGGTCGTTCGTTTCGTCCTCGTCTTTGAGCTGTTGAAGTTGGACATCAATATCTAGCTCGTTGAGTTCTTGTGCCCAGATATTGCTGAGCGCGAGCAGGGGCAATGTAACACACAGAATGGCTACTTTTGCGGCTTTGAATAGTTTATGTTGAGATTGCTTAACCATGAAGCTGTAATTTGTAGCAGCAGACCTACAAAAGTTTTAAATTTATAATTTGTACGTTCAAGATGAGTGAAGGCGGTTAGTTTGTTCCCATTTCACTATTGACTTACCCTAAAAGATTGGCTTGCTTATTGCCGGCTCAATCAAAAGTAATTTACATGATGATTTTGGTATAAATTACTGGTTGCACGAGCCTTTCATTTTAAGCAGACTTTGACCAACACCCTAAGAAAACGTCTGCTGCTTAATACTATATGACATGATTCCCGATTGCTGCTTTTTGCCTTTGCACCAGCGGCTATTTTTAGAAATTCGCCTCAGTCTTGGCTGCTTGTGACGATCTCGAATTTCTAAATTTCCTACCTATAATACACAAATTCCCTTTACTTACAGGGAAATACTCAACCTTTTACCTGCACCGCATCCGTAGGCATTTCGTCACGATTGCCAGACACATTCGGCCAACGGAATTTTCTTTGAAATTAAGTTTTGCGATTTTACTATGAGTTAGTGCAAAATGCAATAATAATTACCAATCAGCCATCAACAGCGGCTTTTCTAGCACCCAGCCTTATTGGTAGAAGAAAAGATCGTCCAAAATAAAAGGCGCAGCGGAGAAGAATACCAGCTTGACGATGTTCAAGCCTTTTACTTCTAGCCGATTATGGGGTAGCGGTAGGAACTGCTCTGCTGAAGGTGAAATGCTGTAGGTGACTTGAGTGCTAATCTTCTCGATTGAATCGTTGTTGGCGTCAAAAGCAGTGACAACCACCGGCTTGCTACCCATGACAGACGCACCGGCTGTGTTGAGTGCACAGGGAAATTGAACGGTGATGCCGGTTAAATTCGCCACCGGCATAAGTACCTGTGATCTTGAATATCTTGCCAATGCTGGGTTAGAAGGCTGTAGCGCAATTGCACCGCTAAACCGCACACCCAAGCAGCTGTACTGATTGCTCAGCCCTTCCAAAGCTGTCAGACTCTCAAAATCTAGTTGGATAATTTCTGCCGGCGTTGAGATCGTTTGCCGGTTGCTAGCCGGTAAATTAAAATTTTTCGTTAACTCAGAGGAACCTTTTCCTTGGCTTGGCGAAAGAGGTGGAGACTCAAGAAAAGACACTGCCTCATCCTGCTTTAGAAAGAACACCCAGACATTAGTAAATTAAATCTATTCGATAAGCTACGTCAATCTTTTAACCGGGTTCTTACAATATCTTTAAGCTTGACAAAACTAGCCTTATAAAGCTTTCACAATGTCTAATTTGGCAGCTAAGTTCACAGCGCTAGAGGTCGCTTGTTTAGTGATAGTTGAGATTTAAGGGATAGAGTATCCTGTCAACGGGGCGATACCGGCAAAGAGGTAAACCGTTATCAAATCAAAGGCAACACAATTTCAAATTCTGTGCCGGCATCAGTTGCCCAATCTTCTTCGTTGATGCGATTGCCGGCAGAAACATTTTGTGACAAATCTGTTTGCCCTCTACCGGCAGGCGAATGCAAATAAAACTTTCCGCCATGCTTAGCCGTGATAATCCTGTAACTCACTCCTAAACTTGTTTCTTTTTCTGCCCGTTTTTCTGTCGAAAAAGACTCCAAAATTGTGCGTTGCTTCTGGGGAGATATGCCGGGGCCATTATCAGCAATCCGAATTGAAATTCCGCGCGATTCAGGTGCGTTTGGATCGGGCGAACCTAGACAACAAACTTGAGTGGTAATTTCAATGCGAGGTTTTTGGGTAGGGTTGGGGGGTATGGTTAATCCTGCTCCCCTAAACTCTATGGCAAACTTTTGATTCAGCGACTGATTGATTAAAGCATCAATTGCATTGCTGAGGATATTCATAAAAACTTGGCTCAACTGGCCGGCATAGCAAGGAACCGGCGGCAGATGTCCATAATTTTTGACTACCTCAATTTCCCCACTGAGGCGACTTTTCAGTAGTAACAAAACGCTATCAATGCAAGCGTGTAAATCTGCCGGCTTGGGATAAACTTCATCAATGTGGCAGAAGTTTTGCAGGCTGGTCACTAATGTTTTTAACCGACCCGCGCCGGTTTTGATACTGGAGATCGCTCGCGGCAAATCTTGCTGCAAAAAATCAAATTCAATTTCTTCTTTAAGTTCAGAAATTTCCACCGGCATCGTAGGCAGATGCTTCTCGTAAGCTGACAGCAACTCTAGCAATTCCTGACTGTATGAGGTGACATAAGTTAAATTACCCCAAATAAAACCAACAGGGTCTAAAATTTCGTGAGCGACTCCATCTACCAACCGCCCTAAGCTAGCCATTTTCTCAATTTGAATCATCTGGGCTTGGATGTGTTCAAAACGCACCTGAGTTTCAATGCCACGAATTTGCCAATACGCGATGTTTAATTCATGCACGTTTAACAATTGATAAGCAAGCGGTTCTTTTTTGACGACAATGGGTTCACCCAACAATTCAGGAGATCGCCTCAGCGCTTGCCGCGCCGCTGCCACAACCGGCAGGGTGTCGGGAAGAACTAATACTTCGGTACGGGCGTAGCTGTGAAGAACTGAGAGGGGTTCGTTTAAAAATAGCTCTATTCCGTGGGGACGCAGCAAATATTCCAGCAGGCGCTGCCGCGAGATCATCCCAACAAACTGCCCCTGATCAACTAAAATAGCGCCCGGTAATAGGGGGTACTTTTCAAAAATTTCGGCCAGGGCAACTCCCCGACAGCTTAACTCAACCTGAAAGTCATACAGCGGTAGTTCTCGCAGGATTGACTCTAAACGGAGGTCTTGATAGCTTCCCTCCGATAAGAATGGCATTGAGAATTCAAAACCAGATTCTTTAGGCACAAGGCAGAACTGTTCGCCGGAGTATCCGGACGCATAGACGTTATCAGACCAGAAGCTACAAGAAGCTCTAACCCTTAGCCTATCATTTCATTTGATGCCGGCTGCTGCCTAGAGGGTTACTTATGCGACTAAACCCAAGGGCAATAGGATTTCAAATTCGGTGCCGGTGGTGGATTGGAAATCTTCTGTAACAGTGCGGCTATCTATGTTTAAGGTGTCGTCTTCGCCCGGTTCTAGGGTTCTGGAACACAGATTCAACTTGCCTTGATGTTTTTCTGTGACAATTTGATGGCTAATGGCTAAACCCAAGCCGGTTCCTTTACCCATTGGCTTGGTGGTAAAAAAGCTGTCAAAAATTCGCCCTTGAATTTCGGGGGGAATTCCTGGCCCATTATCGGCAATCCGCACAAATGCCCAGTTTGAGTTTTCGGTTTCTTGAATGCCGGTGGTAATCTCGATTCTGGGTTTCCAAGCCGAGTGAGTGCCTTGGGCTTCGATTTGATCCATTAAAGCGTCTATCGCATTACTGATCAAATTCATAAAGACTTGGCTGAGTTGGCCTGAGTAGCAGGACACCGGCGGCAGTTCGCTATAGTTTTTTACCACTTCTATGTTGTATTTGAGCCGGTTGTGCAAAATTAGCAGTGTACTGTCGATACATTCATGTAAATCTGCCGGTTTGCGCTTCGCTTCATCCATGTGAGAAAAGTTTTGCAGCCCGCTAACAATTTTGGTTAATCGCTCGGCGGATACTTTAATGCTTTCCACAACTTTGGGCAAATCACTGAGCAAGAAATCTAGTTCGATGTCTTTTTTAATTTCTGTAACCGGGGGTGGGGCCGATTTAACTTGTGATTCGTAAGCTGAGACAAGTTTAATCAGGTCTTCAGAGTAATTTGACAGAAATCCCATGTTGCCGCCTATACAGTTGACTGGATTTCTAATTTCGTGCGCCACTTCCGCCACGAGCCGGCCTAAGCTGGCCATTTTTTCTGTCTGCATCATCTGAGCTTTTGTTTGCTCGTTGAGTAAGCGTGAGGTCAATTCGTGAATGTGGGACTGGGCAACGAGCAATTGATGCACGTCTAGAAGCCTGTAAACTTGCGGTTCAATTTCTACGACGATGGGTTCATAAAGTGACCTGGGTGAGCGCTGCAAAGACCTGCGAGCAGCCATAACAATTAAAGTGTGCGCCGGCATCACTAAAACTTCTGTTTCCGCAAAGCGATATAACGTTTTCACCGGACGAGGCGAAAAAAGTTCCAATCCGTAGGGCCGGCTTAAGTGTTCTAAAAAACGCCGTCGCGATATCATCCCCATTAGCTGACCTCCCTCTACCAAAATCGCTCCGGGCAGCAGGGGGTTGTCGGTAAAAGCTTTAATCAATTCTTTTCCCAACTGGTATGATTCAATTTTAAGATCGTGAAGTGTAAGTTCTTGCAGTGTTGACTCTAAACCTAGCGCCGGCATAGAAACTTCAGACATTTCTCGCACTGATAACTCGCAAGGGAATTCCTGTTTGACCAACATCACTTAAATAACTCCTATAATTTTATCCCAGCAAAATGTTACTTCATTTATTTTAGAATCCTCAAATCTTTAAAAAAAACGAAATATTTGGTTAAGCTAAATAATAAATATTTAATAGGTTACTAACCTAAATTTAATCAAAAATTAACCGAGCTTAACAATATAATTATAACTCAATATCTTGAGAGTTTGAATTGAAAGAATTTATAAGTTTATATCAATTAGTAAAATTTTTCTTGCAAAGAACAGACTGGTTGCAGACATTTTCTTATTTAAAACTTCTACTAATGGAAAAATGTTGCTAAAAATGAGAGTTTTTATAGGGCAATTATCTACGCAATGGACTAGCTATAGTCAAGCTAAATATAAGCGTATTAGAAACCAGATAAAGGGAAAATTTCATCAACTCATCTGCAACCTTTTCAAGTTTTAAGCTAAGATATCAAATCAAAATTTTACTTTATTTATCCGCTAAAATCAGCGGCTAGGAAGAGGAGTTGCTCAGGGGGAAGGCCACTGTAAAAATCGTTTGATCGGCAGCACTTTCTACCTGAATCGAGCCACCAAGATGATTCACCAACTTCTTCAC
Source organism: Microcoleus sp. FACHB-672 (assembly GCF_014695725.1). Classification (NCBI taxonomy): domain Bacteria; kingdom Bacillati; phylum Cyanobacteriota; class Cyanophyceae; order Oscillatoriales; family Microcoleaceae; genus Microcoleus; species Microcoleus sp. FACHB-672. Next base: position 56,374 of record NZ_JACJOU010000017.1, read on the forward strand.
AAGCGTTAATCCTAACCCAGTTCCTCCTTGCTGCCAGCGATCAGTTTTTGGCACCCGGTAGAACTTGTCAAAAATACGGGGGACTTCATCGGCGGGAATTTCTACGCCGGTATTATTCACACTCAGATAGATTTCTTCGGCGGCAACACCGGCGCTGACAATGATTCGCTCTCCCGGCGGGGTGTACTTGCAGGCGTTGTTCAGCAACTCCGTTACAATTCGCCCCAAACTGGAAGCATCTGATTTCAGAGCCGGCAGTTCATCACAAATGTTAACTTGCAAAATTTGCTCGTGTTCCTTCACCCGTCCATAAAAAGGTTTGACTAATGCCGGCAGCCAATCTTTTAACTCGATTGTTTCCACAACGTAAGGTTGAGCAGTTGCCTCCAATCGCTGCAAATCCAGCAAATCATTGATTAGGCTAATTTCCCGCTCACACTCTGTCTGCAATATTTGAAAATAGCGAGCCGCTTTACCTCTTTCTGGCTCAGGCTTCGCTAATTCTGCCAAAAAACCATGCTTTTGATTCAGAGCGATTGCCAGCATTTGAATCGCCATTTTCATATTCGATAAAGGCGTTCGCAATTCGTGGGAAACCGTGCTGAGAAATTCATCTTTCAACCAGCTTAGTTTTTGTAATTCTTCAACTTGCGCCCTAGATTCTTCGTAAAGTCTGGCTTGGCGAATCCCGATCGCACACTGATTAGCCACCTGCTGCACTAAACGAATCTCTAAGTCATTAAACACATAATCTTGCTGGTTAAATAACCACAGATCCCCCAACACGCCTTGATCGTCCACAATGGGACAAGCCAAAATTGCTTTATAGCGCACCCAATCAAGGTCAATTGTTTGGACAAACTTGCCTAAGGCACAAAATTGAAAATGCTCGCCTGCCAGCAGTTGCTTGTACACCCCAGGAAAGTTCGCCATCGGCACCACTTTCTCTTCGGGTGCCGGCATTGAGTTTCCATATTCATAGCAAACTGTAGCCGTTGTCTGATCGGCGCTGTACAAAGCAGTATCACAGCACTCAACGCCCAAAACCAGAACCAACTCCTGCACAACAGTTTTTAAAATTTGGCTTTCATCAAGACTATCGCGAACTTTGTCAGTGATCCGTTTCAGCATCGCTTCAAAGTCGAGTGCTTGTCGCAGCAAGCCGGTGCGTTCCCGGACTTGGCGCTCTAATTCCACATTAACTAGGCGCAATTGTTGATGCAATTCTGATTGCTGAATCGCAATTCCTACTTGCGTCGCCAGTTGTTTAAGCAACTCACTTTCTTCAGGAATCCAGCGGCGGGGTTCGCGGCAGTGATGTGCGATCAGCAGTCCCCACAACCGGCAACTAGAACTTGAGGGTTGCGAATTCAGAACTTTGTCTGGATTGTTCATTCTGATTTCGTCATTGAGCAAGATCGGCACCACCAAATTCGCTCTCACCTGAAACTGAAGCAGTAAGTCGATGTGGCATTGGCTCAGATTGCCAGCCTCGATGTTTTCCATCGCTCCAATGCGCCCTTGTTTGTAAAGCTCAACGCATTTTTGAGGAAAGCACGGCGCTTCAATTAACACGCCCTGCATCGCCGGCCAGTTTGCATCACGGGATTCCACCTCCACAACGCCACTGTTATCGGGGTTGAAGCGGTAAATCAGCACCCGATCTGCTGCCAGAAATTGCCGGACTTCCTCCACTGTGGTACTGAGAATGTGCCGAAGGTTCAGCGACTGGCGAATCCGCTGGCTCATTGCTGCGATCAGTCGCTCTCTCTCAGTTTGCAGCCGCAGTGCCTCGTGCGCCTGCCGGCGTGAGGTGATGTCTTCGATGGTACCTTCATAGTAGAGAAACTCACCCGCCGAATTTTTCACTGCGCGTGCATTCTCAGAAATCCAAATGATGCTGCCGTCGGCGCGATAAATTTGAGACTCAAAGTTTGAGACAGACTGCTGCGCCTGCATAGTGGCAATAAACTCGGATCTTCGACTGGGTTGAACGTAAATTTGACGCTCGATGTCTGTCACCTGTGCGATCAATTCTTCCGGTGTTTCGTAACCGCACAGTCGTGCCAGAGCTGGATTTGCACTGATAATTTGCCCGTCTGCTGTTGTCTGGAAAATGCCTTCAATGGCATTATCAAAAATGCTGCGATATTTTTCTTTGGCAATGCAAATTGCTTCTTCCATTTGCTTACGTTCGGTAATATCACGATAAGCGCTTAAAAAAAGCTTTTTATTTTTATATCGTACAACCGAGGTAGAAACTAATAAAGTTTTTTTCACGTCATCTTTAGTTTGAATTGTGGTTTCAATCTCGCGAAATCCGCCTTGGTGTGCAAGTTCTTGAATGCCGGCAAGCGCACAAGCGCGAGCTTGCGAATCGGGATACAGAAGTGAAATAAAATCAGGATAGTGATTCGCTTCTTCTTTGGTATAACCTGTAATTTCCTCCATTTTAGAATTAAAAACTTCAAATCGTCCTTCACCATCACTGACTGTCAATCCTTCTCCAACTGTTTCGATAACAGTTAGCCATGCGCTTGCACTTTCTTGAAGTTCTGTATCTGCCTGTTTGCGTGCGGTAATATCTTCAATAAGTGCAATAAAATATTTAGGTTCCCCTAAAGGAGTTTGAATATTAAAAGATGGATTTTGAATAAAGTCAGAATCTAAAAGTGGAAAGTCATCATTATTTTCGCGTACCAATGAGACCGTGAGCTTAATCGAAGCTGCTGAGCTATCTTTACAAATTAAGCGCTTTTCTTGCGAATAAGCTTGAATTTCTCCAGCTAACAGCGCTCGAATTTCTTCTCGATCTGCGTCTTGATCATCTGGGTGGGTGATGTCTTGAAATGTTAAGGATTGAAGTTCTGCGGCTGTATAATCTACAATATCGCACAACCATTGATTAACCAATTCTAACCGGCCATTAAGTGCGATGTGAGCAATACCAATACTGGCGCATTCAAATGTGGCGCGGAAATGCCGCTCATTTTGTTTGCAATTCATCAGTTCTTCGCAAACAATTAGCATGAGTGGATCTGTGTTGATATTCATTTCAGCTATCAGTCCAATGAGTTTGTAATGCCTGTGTTTTTTTTTCAGGGCAATGGCTTTAACCCAAAGCGACGATCCATCTTTGCAAACCAGCCGGCATTCTCCCTGGGCGACTGGTGCAGATGAGTATAAAAAGGCAGTTCCGAGCGCTTGCATCTTTTCTCGATCATCTGGATGAAAAATGCTAAAAATCGGTTTATCCCTTAATTCAGGAGCTGTGTAACCGAGACAGGCAGCACCCCGCCGGTTGACTGAACGAATGAAGCCGGTGGCAGTTAGGGTAATGTCGATAGATGGGCGGCGTAGAGCTGTTTTTGCGGGTGTCTTTTCCCCTTTACTTTGCTGTGGAGTTATCTCCAGATGTTTGTATTCTGCATAGGAATTTTTTTGCCGCGTCAGTTCAGAAGCCGCTTCACCCTGAGAATTTGCTTGCCTAACCCCTGAAGGATCGGGCATCATGTCGTCTGCCTCCTGCGCTTGATAAGTTTAATAAGTCCTATCATCTTCGTTGTGAGCGAGTTGGGGGATTTTGGGTTGGAGCATGAGTTCGCCCAAACTTCACGAAGTGTTCTTGTCTTGAGGATTATTGCTCTGGCAGCGTCCTGTTGAAGATTTAATTTAATTTGAGCCTTAAAGTTTAAAATGCTATCGGCATTGGCTGCCGGCACGGCCATTTGCTTTTCTTCGTGAGTGAAAATGCTCACCATAATGGCCTTGAATTTTTTTAGTTTAAAGTGCTGAGCTGTTAGTGAGTTGTTAGGCAATGCACCGAATGGCCAGAGTTTACAAACGTTGTCGTCAGAAGAAATCCTGTTTTTCTTTGTTAACAAACAAGAAAAATTTGTCAACAGTAAATATACTGAAGATTATTAATCCTATTACTTGGTTTGATTATATTTAATAATAACTCACGACGCAGGAAAAGAGAAATCCTTCAATCTCAGAGGTGTTTGCAGATGCAGAGCGGCATGAAAAGAGGATGAGATCGCTAAAAATCTCTTGTGTTGAATAGATAATACCTACAGTTACATTTTCAGGGCTATCCTATTTAGATCGTTTATAACAAGCCAGCGCAATTGCTGTGTTAACTGTAAAAAATTAGAAACATCGAGAAGAAACCTGCAACTTTTTTGTGGGGAAACTTTTGGATGCCGGCTTCAGGATCGCGATCCGCCGTCACAGGTTTCAACCACAACCCGATCACGACCGGCAGCTTTGGCTTTATAAAGCGCTTTGTCAGCCACTGCAATCATCCGGGCCGGCATTAGCTCATAACTGGGTACTGTGCCAGCTACGCCACAACTGAGGGTGACGAAGGGGGAAACTCGTGAATTGGGATGAGCGAGCTGCAATTCCCGAATGCTGGCGACAATAGACTCGGCAACCAATACGCCACCAGCAGCGTCTGTATTCGGCAAAATTATCGCGAATTCTTCGCCGCCGTAGCGAGCAACTAAATTAGCGGGTTGCTTTACAGTCTCCCTTAAGGCAACTGCCACCTCTCGCAAACATTGGTCGCCGGCTAAATGTCCGCAGGCGTCATTATAATTTTTGAAAAAGTCAATGTCACAAAGAATTAGTGATAAAGGTGCGCGATCAGAAATTGAGCGTTGCCACTCTGCGTGCAGATACTCATCGAAGCTGCGCCGGTTGGCCAGTTGAGTCAAACCATCCAAACTGGCTAGGCGCTTGAACTCCAGGTTTACTATCTTTAGTTGCTGATAGGTTTGATACAGCAGTTGCGTAGTTTTTTCATGAATTTGTGATTGCGCGACTAATAATTTATGCACATCTAATAATTTATAATCCTGCGGTGTTACTTCAACTACAATGGGTTCATTGAGTAACTCAGCAGGCCGCTGCAATGATTGCTTTGCTGCCTCGACAATATTTGTCTTGATTGGGATAATTAAATTATCTGTTTGAGCGAAGCGATATAAAGAGGTTAGTGATCGATTGCCAAATAATTCTAATCCGTAAGGCCGGCTCAGATGTTCCAAAAAGCGCCAGCGGGAAATCATCCCAACAAACTTCCCCTGCTCTGTCATAATTACTCCAGGCAGCAACGGATTTTCTTGAAACCTGCGAACGGCTTCCTTGCCCAAATGATCAGACTCGACCTGGCACTCCCAAAGCAATAGCTTTTCGAGGGTAGATTCTAAATGGAGAGCGTCAGGACACCCGATCCCTATTGGGGTAGTCGAGAAATCGAATCGAAACCCACTTAACATAATTACCTAGGCTAGCTCAAACTTTTGCTATACAGGCTAAATTTTAATGAATATTTGACTAGGTGTCATTAACTAGAAAAAAGTTCAACTCTGTTGAGCTTTTTTCTAGTAGCTTCCGAAACAGGCATGAAGTTTTTAAAGATTTAGCTTGTTTTTTTCCTAAACTAAAATTTATTCAAAAACTACTTTACCTTTATTTAATATTTAATTTTATTTTTAGACTAGCTTAATATTTTCTTAAATAAATCGATGAGCTACCCTTAACGGTGATAAAAGCTAACTTATTTAAAAGCCCTACCACAAGAAGCCTTTTTCTTTCAAAAACCTAAAATCGGGCTTTCATTTACAAATATAGCCAACCTATTTATGTTTAATTTTTAATAAGATAAATCCTCAATATCTAACTTCCTCATAGCTGCAAGTGAAAAAAGCTATCTTTGTTCCTCCCTCTTGCTCAAAGCATTTTGAGAGGTTTTTGGCAGGTAACTTGACAGCAGACTTGCTTTTATATTTGAGTTGACTCTGCTTTACCTGCCATATTTTCAAACTGTACTGCCCTTAAACCCTGATACGGCAAGTTGCTAATTTTTGTAAGTGTGAAAGGCGGGAAATAATAATTTTTTCCCGCCTTTCACATGACTGTAAAAAATGAATAAAAAGAAGCCAACACTAAAGTGAGATGCTGGACTCTTCAGACACTCTTGCTGAAAGCTTTACCGGCTGCATGGGAATCTCAATTAAAAACTCTGTTCCTTGCAGGGGAGTGGAAACACACCTTAATTGACCCCCATGTTTTTCAGTAATAATTTGAAAACTGATCGATAGCCCTAAGCCGGTTCCTTTGCCGACCGGCTTCGTTGTAAAGAAAGGATCAAATAACCGTGTTTGCACTGAAGCTGGTATGCCTATTCCGTTGTCAGCAATTCTAATAATAATGCGCGAATTTTCTAGCAATTGCGTACAAATTTTAATGTATCCTGTATTTTTTGTCATAGATGCTTTATTATTTGATTTCGACAGATAACCCCCTGCGAATGACTCGTCTAAAGCATCAATGGCATTGCTAAGAATGTTCAAAAATACTTGATTGAGCTGTCCTGCGTAGCATTCCATACACGGCAGGTTGCCATACTCTTTAATCACTTGAATCGCTGGACGATCTGGCTGTGCCTTTAGCCGATGTTCCAAAATCATGATAGTGCCATCAATGCCTTCGTGGATGTCTGCAACCTTTTTCTCAGCTTCATCCAGACGCGAGAAGTTACGCAAACTGCGAACAATACTGTGAATACGCTCTGCACCGGCTTGCATCGAAGATAACAGCTTTGGCAAATCTTGAATCAAGAAATCCAGATCAATTTGCTTGATCGTTAATTGAATGTCTGACACCGGCTGGGGATAATGTTGTCGGTAAAGTTCCAGCAAATACAACATATCTTGGAAATACCGGCGGGCGTGAGGTAAGTTGCCTTGGATGAAATTAATGGGATTATTAATTTTATGAGCAATGCCGGCAACAAGATGCCCCAAACTTGACATTTTTTCACTGTGAACCAGTTGAGTTTGAGCCTGTTGCAATTCATGAAAAGTTTGCTCTAAATGTTGCGCCTGCTGTCTCAACTGTTGGGATGTGCACTGCAATTGTGCATTTGTCTGATAAAGCCGCTCTTGAGCCTTTGCGCGTTCGATGCGAGCACCTAGAATGCGGCAAGCGGCTTGAACTAAGTCTTGTTGAGAGGCATCTTGAATGCGCTGAAAATCAGGGGATTCAAGAGCGATAACCCCGATAACCGTACCATCTGTAGCAGGAATTGGAAAAATCCCAATCTGACCTGTTGGCGCTTGATGAAATTCCGCAACAGCATTCAGATGAGGGGGGCAGTCCTTGATGAAGGTCGGCTGAGCAGTTTCTACCACCTGCCAAAACAGTGCCTGACTTTTGGGGATGCCCCGATGTTGTACCGGCTGTGTTATGCCGGCAGTTTCACAATTGCTTGCCACAAATTCAGCAGCGATCAAATTGCTCAGCGGGCAAGCTTGACAGTCTTCCCCGCCATCAATCACCTGCACGTTTCCCGAGGCGGAATTCGTTACTTTAGCGAGGTATTCTAGGGCAAACTCAGCAATTTCATTTAAATTGCTTGAGCTTTGCAATAATTCAGTCAAATTTAACAAAAAAGACAGCCGTTCAACTTCAGCTTGCAACTGCTGCTGACTGGTAACATCGACCAGCAACCCATTCCAAAAAATATTACCGTTCGCCTGCAATGAAGGCTGCGCGTCCCACTGAATCCATTTCATTTGCCCGGAGGGTAAGATAAACCGCCCAACCCACCGCCACACTTCCAGACAGTCGCCGGCATTGGAAATCGAGTCATAGAATTCTGGCCGATCATCTGGATGAATCATGGAGATCAGGGTTTCAGTATCCGACTCCATTTCCCTACCGTCCACCTCAAAAAAGTCCTGAACGCTAGCACTCAAGAAAAGGAAACTGAGAGAACCATCTTGACGCTGCAAAAATTGATAAATCAGTCCCGGTACACTTACGAACAGATACGGAGATTTTTGCTCACGCCGGCACAGGGGTTTCTCGGGGCGACAGCATTCGGTTTCTGTCCGTTCCGGAGGTGCTTGAACAGCCGAAAGGCCATGATTGTTGAGTATTTCACGAGTCATGGAGTTGTTTTGTTCCCTAACAGAGAAGGCTGTACTTTGTTGAACAATAGGCTGTCTTAGAACTTACGCAGTGACCTAAAGCCACAGGATAGGTTCATCTCACTGAATGTCGCGCACTACAACGCTTGATTAAGTTAAAAGACGATTTATTTAAAACTCTCTGGAGAATGTTCTCTGACAAACAACCCCAATGAAGCGAGGCTCGTTAATTTATTTTACAGTGTAGCTTGCCTCAGACCTCAATTTCTACGTTTTAAGAGAAAATTAGAGGGGTGTTTAAACTGGTGATCACTTTTTTTAGTTAATCCTGATGCCTCTAAGCGTACATCTATCTGTAGGGCTATTATTTCCTTGTGTCGATGGTTACATTAGCGAATAAAGTGAGCAATTATCTGGTGAAACTTTCAATACGCATCCCGACATATTTTTTTTTATTTTAACTCTCTTAGCCGGTTAAGTTCCCGAATAACTGTGTAAAAAGATACAACTAAGGAGTAGTGACTTACTCAAACAGGTGTACTATAATACCTTTAAGGTAACTGGAAGCCAGCTACTCTAATTTATAACTTAATAAATTTTTAGTCGCTCAAGCCCTTCTTATTCCCCAAGCTTCAGAATTTAGGGCAGTCAAGGCTATTATAACCACATCAAACGGGAATGGGACAATATTTATGAATGCAAGTAACCAAGGTGTAGGACGCTGCAATCGGTGCGAGACGCTACCGGAAAAAATTGAAGGCAGTGGAAGACTATATCTCTGGTTTCCGATAGGGCACACTAATAAGAAGGTAATTTCAGCTTTCAATAAAGCTGAACTTGCTTATCAGATTGTAGAAGAAGGCAAATGTTTAAATATTAATCTTGACAAGAGTAATAGAGAACGTTACGCGGAGCTACTAACAACTAAGCTCACAAGTAAAGAGTTGAAAGAAACGCAAGTCCTGTGGATGCCGGAGCTTCAAGAACCACAGCTAGGGGATTTCTCCCGCATGATTTCCCTGGATAATTTTAACAGCCTCAGCGAATCAGAATGGTTACTGGATTTGCTAGCAAACGAGCGGATTATCAGTTATTTTCAGCCGATCGTTTATACCGACAACACTTCGCAAATTTTCGCTCACGAGGCATTGCTGCGAGGTTTAGGTGAGGGGGGAAACTTAATTGCTCCAGGTCGAATTTTTGCCCAGGCAGAGAAAGCCGGCCTTTTATTCCAACTCGATGCTTTAGCCAGAACGAGTGCCATTCGCGAGGCAAGCCGGCAAGGCATTAAAGAGCTAGTATTTATCAATTTCTCGCCCACTTCAGTTTATGACCCCATGACCTGTTTACGCATGACCGTGCGGGCGATTGATGAAGCCGGAATTCCTCATAATAATATTGTATTTGAAGTGGCGGAATCAGAGCAACCTCCAGATATTCATCACCTTGTCAAAATTTTAAAGTTTTACCAAGAAGCTGGGTTTCTGGTGGCACTCGATGATTTTGGCAGTGGATATTCCAACTTAAATTTAATTCACCAGTTACGTCCAGACTTTATTAAGTTGGATATGCAGTTGATTCGCAATGTGCATCAAGATCCTTACAAAGCACTGATTACCGAAAAAATACTGGAAATTGCTCAGCAATTGGAGATTAGAACAATCGCTGAAGGCATTGAATCTTTAGAAGAACTGCACTGGGTGCAAGAGCGGGGAGCAACCTTTGTCCAGGGTTATCTGGTTGCCAAACCGGCATCACCGCCATTAACCACCACACCTTACTTAAACAGGGAACCCATATCACTGCCGGCATAAACAGCGCCTCACACCCTAGCCCCCACAAAACTGATAGATACCACTCAATTGCCGGTCATGATTAAAAAAAAGTGTGACCCGTGCCGATTGTCCTGATAGGATGATTAATGCTTTGGAAATCCAGGTGGTGTGAGTTAGGCAGCCAGTTTCAGATTAATCTACCGTGTCAGGTCAGTTTACCCGACACAGAAGTTCATCTGTTGTTTGTCTGCCCCCAAGTGCGTGAACCATTCCAACTCAGCGATTCACTCGCATAGCAGCTTCGTGAAACCCAAAGCTGCGCCCTTCTGTGCTGCCCTCAGCATTTTTAAGGAATTGGGCGCTGTAGCGGATTTGCGGCAAGCAAGCTTTAATGAGGAAATGGCTTAGCACAGCATAAAAAACGTAACGCTCCTCACTCCAACCTGCATGAATCAACTCAATCAGGCGTTTACCCTGTTTTTAAGTTTGTTAGTAGAGGCAATGCCCTTCCTGCTGTTGGGGGTTTTGTTCTCAGGCTTGCTGCTGCTATTTATCGATGAAGGCAAACTGATTAAAGCCATGCCTCGTAACCCGCTGCTGGGGGCTTTAGTCGGCAGTTCAATCGGCTTTTTGTTTCCTGTGTGCGAGTGTGGCAACGTGCCGGTGGCACGACGACTGCTGATGCAAGGTGTGCCGGCACCTGTAGCGGTTGGGTTTTTACTAGCAGCGCCCACCGTTAACCCCATCGTACTGTGGTCAACTTGGATCGCCTTTCGCGATCAGCCGGAAATTGTCGTGCTGCGCGTGCTGTTTAGCTTACTCATTGCCACCACAATTGGCTGTGTATTCAGCGCCCAAGCTGACTTGCGTCCCCTGTTGCAGCCGGCACTAGCCCGTGCCATGCCTCGCTATAACCCGCCCAAACCCCAACCCTCACCCCTGGGCGCATCTGAATTAACATCGCCCCTGTTGCAGTCTGGGACATTTTTACTCGGTGAGCCGGGAATGCCGGTGCGGATGGACCCCGTAGTTTTACAAGCCTCCTTAGCTGCCAGCGCAACCGCAAAGAAACCCCTCGTATACCAACTGCGACTGCTGTTAGAAAATACAGTGCAAGAACTGCGGGAATTAGGTGCGGTGTTAGTCATCGGAAGTGCCATCGCCGCAATCATTCAAGTCGCCGCGCCTCGCGATCTCATCCTCAGTTTAGGGCAGGGGCCGGTTACTTCGATTCTGGCCATGCTAGTGCTTGCCGCTGTCGTGTCAATTTGCTCAACAGTAGACTCATTTTTTGCCCTCTCTTTTGCCTCAACCTTTACGAGTGGATCGTTGCTGGCTTTCTTAGTATTTGGGCCAATGATCGATTTGAAAGGCATCGGTCTAATGTTGTTGCTTTTCAAGAAAAAAGCTGTCATTTACTTATTCGTTCTCGCCGCTCAATTAACTTTCCTGCTGACCTTGCTTGTCAATTTACATTTTAGCTAGCTGTAAGCAAGCGACGATGAGCTGATAAAAACTGAGAATTATGAGTGCAACTGAAAAGTTAAAACGCGATTCAGCGTTCAACAAAATTCAAAATATATTCCTGCCTTGGCTGGATATTTTGGCAATTGCAGCTTGGGGCGTCATGATGCTGAAATATTGGAGAACGGACAAGCTTTACTTGCTGATTCATCCAGATTATTTTTGGCTAGTAATCGTCGCCGGGTTTGCGTTTTTAGGAATCAGTGGTTTCAAGGCATTGGAACTGATCGGGCAATTATTTAAACGTAAAAAAAATGCCGCGCCTCAGTTATCGACCGTCGCTCATCTTAGTTTGTTTCCACCTGGTTTAGGCAGCGGCTTATTACTGCTATCGGCAATATTGGGTTTACTGATCACTCCGCAAGTATTTTCTAGTCAAACGGCACTTGATCGCGGAATTACAGAGTCTTTAGCAACAACCAGGGCACAGCCTCAATCATTTAGTTCTGCTAGCAACCCGGAGGATAAAACGCTGATAGACTGGGTGCGGACGTTGAATGTTTATCCCGAACCCGATGCTTATACCGGCCAAAAAGTTAAAGTTCAAGGATTTGTCATTCATCCCCCAAACTTGCCCGATCAATATTTCACGATCGCGCGTTTTATCCTCACCTGCTGCGCTGCGGATGCTTATCCAGTCGGGTTGCCCGTGAAGTTGCCTCAAAGCCGCACCGCTTATCCGCCTGATACTTGGCTAGAAATTGAAGGTCAGATGATTACTGAAAATCTCGAAGATAAGCGCCAGCTTACCATCGAAGCAACAGCCCTGAAAAAAATCCCAAAACCCAAAAACCCCTACGACTATTAGCTTTCATTTATTATTTGTCATTGGTGTGATTCAAGCGCAAATAATAGATGAAAATTTGCTAATGAAACAGCCAGGTGGTGAAAGAATATTTTTGTCCTTTCAACACCGGCAGTGATTGATGAGGGTGGGTGTAATAAGCTGGAAAAACCAGAACGCTTCCCATTTGAGGCTTCACTTTAATGTTTTGCCGGTCAAAAAATGTCTCCCCGCCTTCAAAATCTTCATTCAAATAGCCAATTACGCTAATATCCCGAATCGGAATTCCCTTGTCGGCTTCCTCTAGCCGGCTACTTAATAGCAAATTATCCACATGGCGTTTGTAAAATTGTCCTTCTTTATAGCGAAGAATCGAACAAGTTTCTGCATCAGGAAATTGGATACCATAGTGCTGAAACAGCAATTTTTGAATCACAGCAACCTGATCTAGTAACAGCCAATTTGTAGAGTCTAAAAGTGAGTTATCTTCTAGCCGCAACAAGTCATTACTGCGAATTTGCGAATCAACTGTTTCCAGTTCAATCCCCGCTGGGCTAAATTGAGCTAATTCTGCAACCTGAATCAGATGAGCGCACATAGATGGCTCGAGCAATCCCTCGACGATAAAAATTTCAGCACCTAATTCTGTTAAAGATGGAGCGACCATTGGATTGAAAATCAAAAATTTTAATTTTCAAGCAAAAAATTGATTGTAAAATCTATAATAAGATAGCCGTTAAGCAATTGGCAACTCACTGAATAATCAACTTGAGATTTTAGATGAAGGAGTGAGTGGTAAAGTTTATAAGAGCCAAGAAAATAAGCGACTAAATCATGAACCGAACTCAACAGCCGGTTAGAAAATATTAAAATTAATCGTAACGCCCAACTTGTGCCCAATTAAAAAACTGCCTGACTTCGATTTGCTCAATCTAAAAAATGATAAGCCCTTAAGCAGATGTCAAGCTCAGATGTAAAGTCTAAATCATTTCTCCAACCGATTGACCGAGTGGCCATTCTCCTGATGTTGGTGCTGAGTGTGCTAATCGGGCTGTTGTTATGGCAGGGCGATCGGACTGTGCCTCGTGTGCGGGATTTTAGCTGGCAGGATAAACAAGTTGGGGCAGAAGAGAAATCTTTTATCGTTACCTTCACCCGCCCAATGGATCGCGCCAGCGTGGAAAAGAACCTGCGAATTGAGCCGCCTCTGGAAGGTAAAATAAGCTGGGCTGGAAGAAGAATGGCCTATACGCTGGAAAGACCGGCTCCCTATGGTAATTCCTATGAACTGCTGCTACAGGGGGCACAGGAACGCTACAGCCGTAATACTGGCAAAGGAGCGCAGATCCAGCCGTTTACGGGTAAGTTTCGCAGCCGAGATCGGGCGTTTGTCTATCTGGGTGTCACCGGCACAGAAGCCGGGAAATTAATATTAGTCAATCTTTCCCAGCAGCAGCAAGCAATTGCCCTCACCCCGCCCGATTTAGTGGTGATGGACTTTAAGCCCTATCCAGCCGGTGATCGCATTTTATTTTCTGCTCAAGAACGCTCAAAAACCCAGCAAAACGCGTTTGACGCCCAGCTTTACACAGTCACAACCGGCATTAATTCAAGCTTACCTGGAGAATCTTCTTCAAGTTCTCAAGAACCGGGAAAGATTGACCGAGTTTTAGATAGCAAAGATTACCAAAATCTTAAATTTGATCTGTCGCCCGATGGAAAAACCGTAGTAGTTCAGCGCGTGAGCCGGCGAAATCCAGGTAGCGATTTTGGATTGTGGGTTATTCAGCCGTCGGAAGAAGCAAGGCGTCTGGAAAGCCAACCTGGAGGCGAGTTTGTTATTCATCCAGATGGAAATTCTTTGGCAATTGCTCAAGGACAAGGCATCGCAATTTTACCGCTGCAACCGGAAGGGAAATCTCAGATAAAACCGCTAGATTTTCTACCTAAATTTGGCAGATTACTCAGCTTTTCGCAGGATGGTTCAGCAGCGGCAATGGTGCAATTTAATCAGGATTATACCCGTTCGCTATTCTTGGTAACAAACCAAGGGGTTCAGAAAGAACTGCTGCGGACAACCGGCTCAATTATCAGCGCTCAATTCGATCCGCTGAAGCAAACACTTTACTGTCTGTTGACGCAGTTGGTAACGAATACGAAGGAATACCGAGAAGAACCTTATATTGCAGCAGTTGACCTAAAAACCGGGAAGCAGACCCCGCTAGTATTGCTACCAAAACAGCGGGATGTGCAAATAAGCGTAGCAACAGATGGATTGGCAATTTTGTTCGATCAAATCGTCATTGACCGGCAAAACCAGACTTTAGGGATTTCCCCCCGTACAGATGCCGGTGAAACCATTACAACCAGTAACCTGTGGTTGCTGCCGGTGCTGCCTTTGTCAGAAGATGCCGGCACTAAAATACAACCAGAACAACTACCTTTTGCTGGTTTACGTCCTCGTTGGTTGCCTTAATCTTGTTACCAAGCATCTTCAACTGTTAACTTTATTGGCGTTTATCTGCCTTTATCTGCGGTTAAAAAAATTAACCTTTGCAGAAACTCTAATAAACCGTCCTCCCCTAAAAAAAAATAAGGATGAAGTTGAAACAAATAACTTCATCCTTATTTTTCAAAACCTCGATTCTTTGTCTGTTATTTTGTTGCGGTAGCCGGCTGAACTGCTGGCTTTTTCTGGCCCAGCAATCGCTCAACACTCATGGCAGCAACGCCCAACGTTACCAAAACCATGCCAGTAATTTGTTTGCTTTGCAAAGTCTCCTGAATAATCAAAAAGCCAAACAAAGCCGTCAACGCCGGCCCGCTGGTGCCAATAATTGAAGCCAACGCCGCACCGGCATAACGGATCGCAAAATTATTTAACAGATAACTAGCCAGGGTAAACAACCCTAAAACAATCCCACACACGACTAACTGGGGCCACACCCCCGAATCAACCCGCACTGCCAAATTCCTCGGTAAAGGCACGAGCAAACTGATACTGCAAAAGATCAAAATCGAGATAAATCCTACCAATGTAAAAGGAATGGGGTGCAGCTTTTTCTGCCCCAACTGCGCCATTAAAACGTAGCCGGCAAAAGTGAAACCGGCACCCGCTGCCGCAGCGACACCAAGCTGAAGATTTCCCTGGGCACCGCTTTGAAAACTAGGCAGCGCCAAGACGCCTCCGCCCGTAATCACAAACATAGCCAAAATGCGAATAATGGTAGGCCGATCACCAAATAGCGCCCAAGAAGCGAACACCGTCACAATTGGGTAAATAAAGAAAATCGTGATCGCAATGCCGGTGGGAATATTTCCGATGGCAATATAAATCAGAACTTGAGAGAGAAACAAAAAGAAACCACTGCCGATAACTTTTGCCCACTGAGCACTATCTCCAGACGAGACAAAACGTTTGATGTCTTGCCACACCTGCGGATAGAGGAACGTTGCCAAAATAGGCATCACAGCGATCACGACAATCGTTCGCAGCAACAGAATCAATAGCGAATTTCCAAATCCAGGGGTGATAACTCCCGCCAGATCGAAAAGCCCAAAGATTCTGCGACTCGGAAATGCCGGACTCTTGAGAATAATCTTCAAGCAAACATTAAATAACGACAGCACCATCGAAGATATCAGCGCTAGCACCAAACCCACCTGAATCAAAGATTTTGTCGGCGGGGTTGTTGCGGCTGCCGGTTGAGCGACAGGTGCCTCCGACACGGGCGGAACTGGTACAACGGACGGTGTTTTTTCGCCTAAGCGATCCAGCACGCCGGTGCTGCTAGAACCTTGCAGTTGGCCCAATTGAGCCGGCATCGCGCCTTGCAATAGACGCTGGATCTCTTCCTGTGTGAGGTGAGCCGTTGTGTGCAGCGGACTCGCTTCATTTTGGAGCTGTTCAATCAAACGATTGACCAGTGCCTCCAGAATCACCTCCCCTTGCTGCTGCAAGCTATTCAAGCGGTTGAGCTGTTCGTTCAAGGCGCTGTGATTTTGGCCGATCTCCGCTTGCACCGCCTGATAATTCTCCATCAGGGTGCCGTCCATCGATGCCAGCAAGACTCTACTGCCCTTGCGATCATTGCGAGAAGCAGACGTATCCAAAGTCTGTGCGTTGACTGATGCCTCGCTCAAGGAGTGGCGAAGAGTATCTGCCATCTGGTCAAGCCGAGTTGTCAGGCGCTCTTGCAGTTGGCTGGCCACAATTTCGGCAAGTTGCTGAGCCAACTGTTGTTGCTGAGCGTTATTTTGCTGGGATATGCCTTCAATTTGCTGCAAACGCAACTGCTGCTGTTGAATTCGCAGCTTGTCAATATCTTCATTCAGGCGTGATTTTTCCCCCAGCAGCCGCGTGATATCCTGCGCTACCTGAAGAATTAAATCTTGCTGTAGATGCTTCAGCTCCTGAGTCACTGCCCTCAGAGCGGTTTCTACTGCCCTAGGATCGCCTGCTGCAAAGTTTTCCGGTCGGTTGTCCAGTGGCCCCATCAGTGTTTAACCTCTAGTCTATTGCCGTCAAAGGTTTTAAGTTGGAACTGAATCAGTTTTATCAATGTTGCTATGTATTTTGGCAAATCAAGTCCTAGTTTGGACTCAGTACGCCTTAAAGAAATGTGTTTTTCTCTCTCAGACCTCATTTTTGCAGGTTGCTGGAATCATTTTGCCCAACTTTGTAAGAGATGGAACACAAAGAAAGGCAATTGTGTTACCGTACCAGGTTTGGAAGGTCTCTACTTCTTCAAAATTTATAAATTTTTGCTTGCATGAGGTGCTGGTTTCAAAAATACTTGGCACGATTAATGCTATCTGCCACCGGCACTTGCTCAGCAACTGAAGTTGAGATGCTGGCAAGTGCGAACTGTTTGCAGTTGATAATTAAGGCTAAAGCGTGATTTTTTTACCGTTTAGGTTTTATGAGGCGATGGCTACCTACAAAATCTGCCGCGCAATGGCAAAAATGCCGGCACCTAAACCGGCGGCAATTGGCACGGTAATTACCCAGGCTAAGAAAATTCCCTGAATAGTTTGGAAGCGAATGGGAGTGTGAGAGCCGGTTTTGGACAAGCTTTGGACAAGCCCAATTCCTATAACCCCGCCGACAAGAGCGTGAGAAGTCGAAACCGGCATCCCTAACCGGGAGGCGATTAAAACTGTGGTGGCGGTGGCTAATTCAGCGCAGAAACCCCCACTTGGCTGTAGTGCAATGATGTCTTCCCCGACTGTGGTAATCACTTTTTTCCCCAACACAGCTAACCCGGCAACGATGCCGGCTCCCCCCAGCACTAAAATCCACAAAGGGACGGTAAACCCGGCTGCGGGAACAGAGCCGGTGTTGCGAATGTAAGCAATTGCCGCTAAGGGTGCCACAGCATTACCCACATCATTCGATCCGTGGGCGAAGGCGACGAAGCAGGCGCTCAAGATTTGAAACCGTGCTAACTGTCGTTCAACAGTGAGTGCTGAGTTGGATGAGGCAAGAGGAGGTTCAGTCGTCGAAGGTGAGTTTAAAGTTTCTGCGGTTTTTGCTTTTGCCTTTTCTAGCTGTGCCCAACTATTTAATGTCAGCAAAACTGCCGCACCGGCACCGATCGCCAAAGGCAAATCATGGGCGGGAATATTTAAACCGAAACGGTTGACGATCCAAGCGTGGACAGGGGCGCTCAGTGTGGGCAGTACAAGGACCCCAAATACTCCCAGCAGTGCTGAACTCAGCCAGGGAATCCACTCGCGTAGCTGCTGCATCGGCTCACTGCCATCGAGAATCCAGCGTTTGACGGCGCTGTAGAAGCCGGCGGCAATGATGCCACTCACGAAGGGTGTTGCGATCCAGGTGAGGGAAATTATGCGAATATCTGACCAGTTAACCGCACCCACACCGGCTGCTACCCAGGTGAAGCCGGCAATTGCGCCAACCACGGCATGGGAGGAAGAAACTGGCCACCCCCGGCTGGTTGCAACTTGCACCCACAATCCGCAGGCGAGCATGACTGAAACCATGCCGGTGAGAAGGACGGTTGGCTGGGCGGCAAATACTGCAGGATCAACGATTTGAGTGGCGATGGTGCTGGAGACGCTTTGGCCAAATAAGACAGCGCCGGTGAATTCTAAGATGCCGGCAACGACGAGCGCTTGCCGCAGGGTCAGTGCTTTTGACCCCACAGAGGTTCCCATCGAGTTGGCTACATCGTTTGCCCCCAGGTTCCAGGCAACATAAAAGGCGAGCAGTGGTAGCAAAACAGCCATATCGATTTTAGGGGTTCAGATTGGGGATTAATGAATGAACTCTCTAAATATGATACGGTTTCAATTGCTGGCCTTTATTTGATCAATCCTTCTAATTCTTCGGATTGTATCTGTTCAGTCTTTCTCAAGTTCCTTAGGTCGGCCCATTGTCCAGCTCTTGTGTCTGGAGCGTCCTACCGGGCCATTAACTCTTCTGAAATATTTCAGAAATCTTCTAGACTTCTTGGCAGCGCTCGATGTAATATAAGAAATTGTGAGTTTTTTAAGCGATATGAACGCTGAAGCGATTATCCGCTCGATAGAATCAGAGCATTTAAAATCGAATCTGCCAAACATTAACGTTGGCGACACCGTCAAAGTTGGCGTAAAAATTCGAGAAGGCGGAAAAGAAAGGGTTCAGCCCTACGAAGGAACCGTGATTGCCAGACGTAACGGTGGCATCAGCGAAACCATCACGGTGCGGAAAGTTTTCCAAGGTGTTGGCGTTGAGCGTGTATTTCTCCTCCATTCCCCCAGAATTGAGAGCATACAAATTTTGCGTCGCAGTAAGGTACGTCGTGCTAAACTGTATTACCTTCGTGATCGCGTTGGTAAGGCAACCAGACTCAAGCAGCGGTTTGATCGGCCTTTTTAGTTTGAATTCAAGCTTGGCAGTCTGGCAATTAATGCCGGAATGCGTTAATATAAAAAACGCGAAGGGTAAATGCCAAGCTCAAGCTGTGCGCTCTTAGTTCAGTTGGTAGAACGCAGGTCTCCAAA
Source organism: Microcoleus sp. FACHB-672 (assembly GCF_014695725.1). NCBI lineage: Bacteria > Bacillati > Cyanobacteriota > Cyanophyceae > Oscillatoriales > Microcoleaceae > Microcoleus > Microcoleus sp. FACHB-672. The sequence continues at coordinate 75,411 of NZ_JACJOU010000017.1, forward strand.
ACCTGATGTCGGGGGTTCAAGTCCTCCAGGGCGCGCTGAACGATTCTCATAAAAGTTCTGCCCGAAAGTGTCTCGATAGCTGTTAAGTTAGCGTCAGAAGAGTAAGCTTTCGGGTAGCCTTATTGTGAGGGTGGTTCAAACGAGAGGGAAGGCATCCGTCTCTCAAGGTCGCAGGTGGGTGAAACTCGGATCAACAGCCAGTCGCCATACCTGACAATAGAAGCAAAGAGAAGATAGTCGCGATCAAGCGTTGCGATATAATTCAAAAAGTAACTCCTGCCGGCTCACAGAGTACAAGGTGACAAGAAACTAGCATCCAAGAGTTGGCGCTAGCCGGCGTTAAACAAGGACTGTAGAAAACTCATTTGTACTCAGTGAAGTAAAAAACCGAAACCTGAGTCAAGTTAACTAGACTTTTCTTAGGCAGGGGCGAGCTTGTACAAAAAAAACAGGTTTCTAGGTTCCTGGCCTTAAGGCAGTTAAAAACCAAGCGATCAACCATTAACGGAGGGCGGCAATTTCCCTGAGTGCTAACCGTAATAGGTAGGAACGAAGGCTGCATTGCCGCAATGAGATGGCCAAGAAAAACGAAGCAGAAGTACAGCAAAATCCCCCCACAGGGTTTAATCTCAGAACCTTTTTTGAAGAAACAAAAGAGGAACTGGGAAAAGTCGTTTGGCCCTCCAGGCAGCAATTGATTAGTGAATCGCTTGCCGTTCTTTTGATGGTAACTCTTGCGGCAACTTTCATCTACCTGGTGGATAACTTGTTTAATTGGGCAGCTACACAGGTGTTTAGATGAGTTTTGCATCAGACGAATCGGGTTATTCAACACAACAGGAAGAAACGACAGATTCAGCTGCGCCTTCTGAAACAGAGGCGCGTTGGTATGCGGTTCAAGTCGCATCTGGCTGTGAAAAGCGGGTGAAGGCTAACCTGGAACAGCGCATTCAAACGCTGGATGTTGCTGACCGGATTTTTCAGATTGAAATCCCGCAGGCACGAGCGATCAAAATCCGCAAGGATGGTTCGCGAGCAGATGGAGAAGAAAAAGTTTTCCCTGGCTATGTGCTCGTCAAGATGATGATGGATGATGACAGCTGGCAGGTTGTCAAAAACACCCCAAATGTGATTAACTTTGTCGGGGCAGAGCAAAAACGTCGCTACGGGCGCGGACGCGGGCACGTAAAACCGATGCCGCTAAGCTTCTCGGAAGTTCAACGCATTTTCAGACAAGCTGAAGAACAAATGCCGGTTGTGAAAATCAACATGGCAGTGGGCGACAAAGTTGTGGTGCTTTCCGGTCCCTTCAAAGAATTTGAAGGCGAGGTGATTGAAGTGAGTCCAGAACGCAGCAAACTGAAAGTGCTGCTGTCGATCTTTGGACGCGACACGCCGGTAGAATTGGAGTTCAATCAGGTTCAGAAACAGAGCTGATAGATAGATGGCAAAGAAAGTTGTTGCGGTCATTAAGTTGGCCATCACGGCGGGGAAAGCCAATCCGGCTCCTCCGATTGGGCCAGCCCTGGGTCAGCACGGCGTTAATATTATGATGTTCTGCAAAGAATATAACGCCAGAACATCTGACCAAGTAGGTCTGGTCGTGCCGGTAGAAATTTCTGTCTATGAAGACCGCAGTTTCACCTTTATACTGAAGACCCCACCGGCTTCAGTGCTCATTCGTAAGGCAGCCGGCATCGAACGCGGTTCAGGCGAACCGAACCGTAAGAAAGTTGGGTCGATTACGCGAGCACAGCTACGCGAAATCGCCGAAACTAAAATGCCGGATCTTAACGCCAACGATGTTGAAGCTGCAATGAAAATTGTGGAAGGAACCGCTCGCAATATGGGCGTTGGGGTTGCTGATTAGGCGATTTTCAATTTAGGTAGCGAATCAATCGGCGCACCCGCGCATCCTTGTATTGTTTCGCGAATTACCCACTATCGGGGGAGAGGCAAGACCTCGTGATTAACCCCAGGAGAGACAAATGGCGAAAAAACTATCGCGTCGATTACAAGAACTCACAAGGAAGGTCGAAGATCGGCCTTATGAACCGTCAGAAGCAATCCGGCTGTTGAAGGAAACTGCTACGGCCAAGTTTTCTGAATCTGCGGAAGCTCATATTCGGTTAGGTATTGACCCCAAGTATACAGACCAACAGCTACGGACAACAGTCGCGCTGCCCAAGGGAACAGGTCAAACGGTTCGGGTAGCTGTGATTGCCCGGGGGGAAAAAGTTACGGAAGCCTCCAGCGCCGGCGCAGATGTAGTTGGTTCTGAGGAACTGATTGACGAAATCCAAAAAGGCCGGATGGACTTTGATAAACTGATTGCGACCCCGGATGTAATGCCGCAGGTGGCAAAACTCGGTAAGCTATTAGGGCCACGCGGTTTGATGCCATCCCCAAAAGGTGGTACAGTAACTTTCGATCTTGCCGGCGCAATTGCAGAGTTCAAAGCTGGTAAACTAGAGTTTCGTGCAGACCGCACCGGCATTGTTCACATCTTGTTCGGTAAGGCTTCTTTTACCCCAGAAGACCTGCTGTTGAACTTGAAGGCCGTGCAAGAGTGCATAGACCGCAATCGCCCAGCAGGTGCGAAAGGTCGGTATTGGCGCACTGTGTATATATCCGCCACAATGGGTCCATCGATTCAAGTCGATATCAGCACCTTGCGCGATATAAAAATGAATGACGCAGCCTAGGAAAAGTTTAAATTTTGGGTGTTGAATTGTGAATGAATTCAATATTCAAAATTGACAACTCAACACAAATTAAATAGGCGATCTCCAGAGACAGCAGGAGCCAATGGCTTAATTTCCTGCCGAGGTTTGCGCCCTAAACTCCTGAATGGCCAATGTTGTGGCTTTTACCAACATGGAATTAGGAGTGTGGGTAACCCCGGCAGAATGTCCGGGGTTTTTGATTGGTTGGTTTGAAAGACGAAGAATGAATTTTAATTTCTGACTTTTGACTTTCTGCCAACGTTACCCAGTTAAGGAGGTGAAAGAACAGTGGGTAGAACATACGCAGAAAAAAATGCGGCGATTGCTGAACTCAAAGAAAATTTGAGTCAGTCTCAAATCGCAATTGTGATTGACTACAAAGGACTCTCTGTAGCTGAAATCACAGATTTGCGAAGACGGCTTCGCCCCACCGGCACGACTTGCAAAGTCACCAAAAACACGTTGATGGGACTTGCAGTTGACGGTGACGACAACTGGCAACCGATGCAGGAATTGCTCAAGGGTTCATCCGCTTTTCTGCTCGTTAAAGAAGATATCAGCGGGGCGATTAAAGCTTACCAAGACTTCCAAAAAGCGAGTAAGAAAACTGAACTTCGCGGTGGCGTCATGGATGGACGGCTTCTGAGTGAAGCCGATCTTAAAGCCATTTCGGATCTGCCATCTAAAGAACAGCTCATCGCCCAAATTGCCGGCGCTATCAATGGCTTGGCGACGAAACTTGCTGTGGGGATCAACGAAGTTCCATCTTCCCTGGCCCGCGCTCTTCAAGCTGTGTCCGACAAGGAAAACAAGGAAGACAATCAAGAAGCCGCTTAGTTTTCAGCTATCCGGTTTCTGTCTAAAGCTTTGCTACTCGTTAATTGGGTGAACTAAGGCAATCCATTAGCACTCAACCCTTAGCGAATCGCAAAAAAAAATGACCACTGACTTACAAAAACTAAAGGAGTTAAGCAATGTCTGCAACAACTGATGAAATTTTGGAGAAATTGAAATCTCTGACTCTGCTGGAAGCCTCTGAACTCGTCAAGCAAATTGAAGAAGCGTTCGGCGTTAGCGCCGCCGCACCGGCTGGCGGGATGATGATGATGGCACCTGGAGCTGCTGCTGCTGCTCCCGCCGAAGAAGTGGAAGAGCAAACCGAGTTCAGTGTCATCCTTGAAGAAGTCCCTGCCGATAAGAAGATTTCTGTACTAAAGGTTGTGCGGACACTCACCGGCTTAGGCTTGAAAGAAGCCAAAGACTTGGTGGAATCTACGCCCAAGCCGGTTAAGGAAGGCGTTGCCAAGGATGCCGCTGAAGACGCGAAGAAGCAGCTTGAAGAATCTGGCGCAAAAGTGTCCATCAAGTAATTTCAACCGCTTTGCCCTTTAAAATTTCCGTGCTTCCTTTCACTAGGGAAAGAAAGAGAAGATGTAGTGAAAACCTATCATCTTCTTTGAAGAACAGTACGAGAAAAATTTGAAGTGGCGAATCAATACTCAGTTGGGTTTTAAATCAAGGAGTCTCTATGAGGCTCCTTTTTTTCTGATGAGTCGAAAGGATAAAGAAATATGAGTTGATTTAGTGCAGTTAACCGATGAAAACTTATAAAAACTTTTAAAACAGTTGTTTCAAATTGCTAGACCCTTAAAAGATCAGGATTACCGGCATTCTTAACCCAGGAACTCAGGCAACTGAGGTTTCAAGACATAGCCTTTTTTTTTGATGCTCGGATACGTTATTGGCAACTTGTTCGTTGCAAGGAATTTCGATCCAGAACTCTGCACCTTGTGCCGGCTCCGATACACACCGCAGCACTCCATTATGTTTCTTAACGACAATTTGATAGGTGAGGGCTAATCCCAGTCCTGTGCCTTCCCCTACGGGTTTGGTAGTGAAGAATGGATCGAAAAGTCTCGTCTTAACTGCTGATGTGATTCCCAGACCATTATCCTTAATACAGATTGCCACGCGCTTGTTATCTTGAACTTGTGTGCGAATTGTGATGGTACTGGGGTTGCTTTGAAGTTCTTCTGGCAAACATTCGCGATCACGCTGTTGCAAGGCATCAATGGCATTGCTCAGAACATTCATGAACACCTGATTCATTTGGCCGGCATAACATTCAACTTTAGGTAAATCGCCATATTCTTTAATGATTTGAATTGCAGGCCGCTCCGGTTTAGCTTTAAGCCGGTGTTGCAAAATTAGCAGCGTACTGTCAATTCCTTCGTGAATATTCACAGGCTTCATCTCGGCTTCATCCAGTCGGGAGAAGTTCCGTAAAGTTAAAATAATTTGACGAATGCGGTTAGCCCCTATTTTCATTGAGGACAACACTTTTGGTAAATCCTCGATCAGAAATTCTAAATCAATCTCTTTAATTAATTCTTCTATTTCGGCATTGGGGGTAGAAGTGTTCTGCTGGTAAAGATTAATTAGATTCAACAGGGATTCAACATAATCACTGATGTGGTCAAGATTGCCATAAATAAAATTAACAGGATTATTAATTTCATGGGCGACCCCAGCTACCAATTGAGCCAAGCTGGACATTTTTTCAGCTTGAAATAATTGAGCTTGGGTTTGCTGCATTGCTTGATAAGCTTCATCTCGTTGTAGTAGGTTAATATATGCCTTGGAATGATAGCGAATACGCGCAACTAGCTCAATTTTATCGGGAAGTTTTACCAGATAATCATTGGCACCAAAATTAAATGCTTCAGCTTTAACTTGCGGATCATCCTTATTTGACAGCACCATCATCGGGATTTCGCGGGTTGCTGGATTCGCTCGAAAAAAACGTAATAATAACAACCCATCAATATCGGGCATTACTAAATCTTGTAAAATTACTGTTGGCCCAATTTCTGTCGCCATTTTAATGGCTTGGGCCGGCTCACTACAATAATGAAAAGTAATATCTTCTTCTGTGGCTAACATTCGGCGTATGGCTTCACCAATCACCGCTTGATCGTCAACTAGCAAGACTATGATTGGGTGTTCTGACAAAGATAAAGCCGCCGTCTTGGAAGCAGTATCCTGTGCTTGTACAGTTGTTTCCTTAAAGAAGCTTGCGGCCATAGTTCGAGTTGTTTTGGTGAGAGTTTAAAAATTTTACTTCCCTAATTCCCAACTACCAAGGCTTCAAATCATTACTTAATTAAATTTATAAAATTTATATTATCAGATATCTAGTATTTTAAATACCTTAAAAAATTAATTATTCTATAATGATTTATTCTCTAAATTTAAATGCAGTATTAAAGTTTTATATAATATAAATTTTATCATCTTGCTCTATTATACCCACAAAAAGGCAAGGTTACCTATCCTATCTTTTAAAGAATATATAAACCTCATTTTATAGCTCCTTAAGTCTTTTTCTGGCGACTGTAATTTCACCTAAATTTGATTGTTTTTGCTCACCTATTACCCAAGTTAGCTCTAAAAAAATACATAACACCCTAGCGGACAGAGCCTTGAGAAATTTGCGAGATCAGCAACACGATAATTGCAGAGTTCGGTCACCAGTCAATCAGTTATTGCTCGACTAGGGCTGTATATCAGACTAAACTCATCTCCATCGAGGGTTAAGCAGAGTTTAGCAAAATTTACCTAAACTCTCCATGAGTCGTGGTTCAACTTTTTGATGACTCCTCTGGAGAATCTATGCCGAGAAACATGAGTAATAATAAAAATTAAAAATAATTAACAAAAAGATTAACAAGGGCAGCAGAAATCCCATCTATCGGCAAAATCTTCGCTGCCGCGCCTAATTCCACGGCAGCTTTAGGCATTCCATAAACCACACAACTTGCTTGATTCTGGACAATAGTGTGCCAGCCGGCACACCGTAACTGATAGAGACCTTGTGCACCGTCTTTACCCATACCAGTCAGCAGCACCCCGACACCGCTTCCCGGCCAGTATTTAGCAACACTGCTAAAAAAAACATCCACCGATGGCCGGTAGAAACAATCCTGGGGTTCCTTGGTGTGGGTAAGCGTCAGATCCGAACGCAAAATTAAGTGGTCGTTTGTCCCAGCCAGCAGGGCTTTCCCGGCTTCAAACCGGCCACCATCCCTGGCTAACTCAACTTTCACCGGCGAACGATCATTCAACCACTGAACTAACCCAGGCGCAAACTGAACGTCGATATGCTGAACAATCGCAACAGCCGCCGAGAAATTTTTAGGTAAATTGGACAAAATTGCTTTCAAGGCGCGAGGGCCGCCGGTGGAAGCACCGATCACAATTAAAGGTAACACTGGCTTGGATGGCACAGGCCCTTTTTGAGCCGGCTGCATTTGATCTTGGCGGCGAGGTGATTTGCCAAGCAATTTGCCAATTATGGCAATTTTTGCTAGCAATTTTGCTCCATTATCAGCCTGTCCGCGAACGCCTAAAATGGGGAGGTTAACGGCATCCAGCGCTCCATAACCCATCGCTTCAAAAACTTTCGACGCTTGAGCGTTGACGCTAGCCGTGACTACCACAATCGCGCACGGAGATTGGCTCATAATCTGGTGGGTTGCCTCAACCCCATCCATCACCGGCATCAATAGATCCATCAAAACCAAATCGGGGCAATCTCTAGCACATTGTCTGACTGCTTGTAGGCCATTATAGGCAACCCAAGCTATTTGGTAGTCTGCAACCGTTGCTAAGACCCGCCGTATTGCTTCGACTGCCATCAGTGTGTCATTAACGATGGCAATTCGTATCATTATTCGCCAATCAAATCGATTACAGCATTTAAGAGCGTATCATCATGAAAACTGCTTTTTGTTAAATAGTAATTTGCTCCCGCTTCCAGCCCTCGAAGGCGGTCTTCTTCCCGGTCTTTATAGGAAACAATCATTACCGGCAAAGATTTAAAATTAGAATGATTTTTAATTTGAGTCACCAGTTCGATTCCATTCATGCGAGGCATATCGACATCAGTGATAATCAAGTTATATTGGCCGGTGCGAACTGCATTCCACCCATCGACTCCGTTAACAGCAACTTCAACTTCATAACCATTATTTTCCAGTAACTTTCGCTCAACTTCCCGCACAGTAATCGAATCATCAACCACTAAAATTCGTTTGCGGGGTGCGGATGGAGCGCTGTCGCCGGCACTACTAACCGGGTTTAATCGCCCGTTTGCGAGCAGCTTATCGATAGAGCGTACCATATCCTCAACATCAATAATCAAAACAGGAGAACCGTCCTCTAGAATTGCTGCGGCGCTAATATCTTGGACTTTACCCAGTCGCGGATCTAACGGTCTGACAACTAAATCGCGTTCGCCTAAAAACCGATCAACAACTAACCCGTATCGGCTTGATCGATCACTGATAATAACCACCGGCAGATCTTCTGAGTTGAGGGTGAATGGGTTCAATTCTAACACTTGATAAGCAGCCACTAGCCCAATTGTTTGATTGTCTGTCATAAAATACTGGCGATTTTCAACAAGTGGAATTGTCTCTTTGGGAACTAGAACAATTCGCTCAATTCGCGTGAGTGGGAAAGCATACGGTTCTCCAGAAATTTCGACTAGCAAAGTGCGAATGACTGACAAAGTCAGGGGCAATTGCAAGTGAAAACTCATGCCCTTACCCTGCTTAGACACAGCCCGTAGCACGCCGCCAAATTCCCGCACAACACTTTGAGCTACATCTAAACCGACGCCACGACCAGAAATTTGGCTAACTGTATTTCTGGTGGAAAACCCCGGCAAAAATAGAAAATCTATTAGCTCGGTTTCTGTTAACTGAGCAACTATGTCTGAAGTAGATAAATTTTTCTCTACAATTTTTTCACGCAATCGATTGAAGTTGACTCCCTGGCCATCATCTGAAATGGTAATAGATAACATACCGGCGCGATGTGTAGCTTCGAGGCGCACGGTTCCGTCTGCCGGCTTGCCCGCAGCTAACCGCTCTTCCGGAAACTCAATTCCGTGGGCGATAGCGTTTTGCAGGATATGAGTCAGGGGCGCTTCTAATTTCTCTAAAATGTCGCGATCAACTTGAGTGGATTTTCCAACAATTTCAAATTTGACTTGCTTGCCCAGGTGTCTCGCCAGATCGCGAACCATGCGAGGAAAGCCTTGCACCCCATCCGCAAAAGGACGCATATGACTGGCGATCACTTCACGATAAAGCCGGTCTGAAAGATTACCAAAGCGACGAGAAAAAAGTTCTAATTCGCTCAGTCGTTCGTTTAAAGTTTGGTTGCATTCGCTGGCTTTTTGTTGAGCGAAATTTAGGGTTTCTGTGGTGCCGGCTTTAAGCTGTTCGCCTTCAAAAGATTCTTGTAATTTCTCTAGAAGATTTGACAGTTCTCCCTGTTGCTTTCTCAGTTTGAACAAGGAATCTGCAAAAGGTTGTAGCCAATTCACTTCTACGAGAGATTCGCCGGCTAAGCCCATCAACCGATTTAAATTTTCTGCGCTTAATCGCACCACTCGCTCTGTGTTATTTTGAAATTTAAATTTTGAGTTTTGCGCCGAGAATTGTGCGTCTTCTTTTGAGGGAGATAAGGGTTGAATACTGAACGTTTGTTCTGTGCTATCGATAGCAGCCGGCACCAGCAGTGCAGGGGCATCTGATTGGGAGAGATTATCGGCTGGCTGGATCGCTAAATTTTCAGAGGGCGGCTCAATTTCAGCTTGAATTAAGACAGGGGGCAGGGGATGTGCTTCTGGTGCCGGTGATGCGATTGCGGCAATTGCCGCTATTAATGTGTCAATTTCGGCTTGATGTTCAATTTGCCAACTGTGGATATCGCTTTCACTAAGTTGGGCAAGGCGTATCAGTTCATCAACTCCGTGTAGCAGCACATCAATTGTGCCGGCTGAATCAACTCTAATGGTTCCCTTTTGGGCTGCAACAAAGCAGTCTTCCATGACGTGAGCTATTTTGACAGCTCCCTCAACTTGAACAATCCGGGCAGCGCCTTTAATTGAATGGGCAGCACGCATTAAAGATTCTAATTCTGCGGCTATATTTGGGTTGGTTTCCAGCGCTAACAAGCTGTTGTTTAATAGGGCTGCCTGGTTTTCTACTTCCATGCGGAATAAATCCATCATGGAAAAGTTGCTTAAATCCTCATACTTCATTTGTCAATTGTCTGCTGGTAGAGGCGAGTGTGTTTTGTCTTGACAATCACAGATGCACACAGAGCGGGCGTTTCAATGGGGTTAGAAATTGAGTTTTCAGAGAGTTGACTCAGTTCTGTTGTTTGCGCCGGCATAAAAGTTATGCGCTAAGGTGCGCCCCCCGAATAGGGCGATTCGATTGGATTTAAATTTGTTATTGATTCAGCGTTCGTTGAAAATTGTCAAGCCCTAAAAGCTAGCTTCTTCACAAGTTTTTTTTAGTTAGCGTGTAAAATATTAATTCCTCATCTAAATAATTAACATTTCTATCTTGCCATTTTATTAGATGTTTTGTATAGGTTGGTGAGGCTTTAGCGACAGTTGCCGGCACATGGGTCAATTCTTCTGGCCCGACGCGATGCACCCCATAAATTTCATCAACTGCAAATACCCAGCGATTTTCTTCTTTTTCTACAACAACCATTCGTTTATAAATGACATGAGTCATATTTTGAGCGAGAGCTGCCGATGCGGTTTCTAAACCTAATAGATGAGTCAGAGAAACGCACAGTTGGAGTTCACCTCGGATGTTTACCAATCCCAGGAGAGTATTGTTACTGCGGTGGGGCAACGTACGTATAGGACACGGGGGTGTAACTTCTTTGAATAATTGAGCCGGCAGGGCTAGCCATTCTCTTCCCAGCCGAAAAATTGCCACTGATAGGGTGCCGGCATCTGTAAATTGACGGGTTATCGCGACTTTTTCTTGAGCCAGCACTTGAGTCCACTCACTCACATAGTCGGCATCAGTTTCTCGTTCCAGCAAATGACGACCGGCAGTAGAATAAACAGGACAATTACGGCAGTGTATGTAGGTTTTCAGTTCTGAACAAGAGCGATCTCCTTGAACTCCGATTTGATTCCAGCAATTGTTTTTCATCGGCTGATTGCTCCATAGGGTTCGTTATTTTTGATGGGTTTAGGCCATAAACCCATTGGCAATTTTTAGAGTTATAACCGAGAACTTCATTATTTAAAATTCCTTTTTCTCTTTTTTATCTCTTGGAAAGACTTAGAACACTATCCCTGAATAATGGCTTTTTTCCGAGTAACTACTTTAAAGCAAGAACTTCTCGGCGTAAGCCATGCGCTGCTTCGTTCAACTGTGAAAGCGCACTGTTAATTTCTCGGAGAGAATCAGCCGTTTGTGTGGAAGATTCACTTAGCTGTACCATCGCCTCACTAATCTGGCCGGCACCTAATGACTGCGCTTCCATCCCCTGATTCACTGCTTCAAAACGGGGATTTAACGCTTGTACTTGCTCGATGATTTCTGCCAGTTGCACGCTGATATTTCGCACATCTTCCACTCCCCGTCCCACTTCTTTGGTAAATTTATCCATTTCCATCACGCCGGTTGCCACCGCTGATTGCATTTCTTTGACCATCTGTTCTATGTCGAGTGTGGCCACTGCTGTGCGGTCTGCCAGACGACGAATTTCTCTGGCAACGACCGCAAATCCTAACCCATATTCTCCCGCTTTCTCTGCTTCTATTGCAGCATTTAATGACAGTAAATTTGTCTGATCTGCTACTTTTGTAATTGTTGTAACGACGCTGTTAATATTATTGGCTTTTGCTGAAATCGTGCCTAACTTTGACGAAATAGTTGCAGTTGCTTCTGCCAGTTGCCGCATGGTTGCTTCCATCACTACTAAGTCTTTTTGACTGTTCCCGGCTGCTTTCGCTGTGGTTTCTGATAAAAGTGTCACTTCATCCATTGTTTTAACTAATTGTCCCGATGTCGCGGCAATTTCTTTGGCTGTCGCTACTACTTCATTCGTGGAGGCCGCTTGTTCTGCGATCATCGCTTCTAATTGTTTCCCTGAAGCGGCGATTTGTGTGGCGGATGTAGTGACTTGTATTCCTGACTGCTGTACTTGAGTTTCCAGGGGTTTAGCAATTTTTTGAGTGAAATACATCCCAAAAAGTACAGCAGTCAGAGGGCCGAGTAGTATGCCTACAGCAACCCAAAAAGTTGATTGAGTGACATCTTGATCAGCTTCTACTTTCGTTGCTAAACCAGACACTTCGTCGTACTCAAGGATATCTAGAATCGATGCTGTTACGGCTTTAAAGGAATTCAGTTCTTCATTCGCTGCAAAATTACTAATTTTAGTAAGTCGTTCCATCGCTACTTGAGCGGTTGCTATTTGTGGTGATTTTTGTTTGCCCTGAACTGTCAACTCCAGCAGAACGGCTCGGGGTGCAAAGACACCCAATTCCGCAAACCTTTCGTAATTTCGCATAAACTCTTCATGATCTTGCTTCCATATTTTCCAATTTTCAAAGAATTTTTTATAAAGTTTTTTTTCTTCTTCCCCTTGAGGGGTTAATTCGTATTGCTTAAAACCTTGATTAATCTGTTCCCAAGCATTCTTAATTTGGACTAATTCGGCATCTCGATTTTCTTTACTTAATAGTGGATTTAACAAGGCTCGCTCCCCTGACTGCACTTGAGTTTGTCCTTCATTAATTTTCCACAGGCTCATGGCACTAGGCAAATGATTATTACTGAGGGTATTGATGTGGCTACTTAGTCGAGAATTTCCACTCCAGCCCACTGCCGCCACAATTAATACAATGAACCCAATAAATAAAAATGCGCTAAATAATCGGGTTTGCAATTTCATTTTATTAAACATGGTTTTTTTGAGGTATTGATTGATTTTTTCTAAAATATCTTTTTTGATTAATAAAATTGATATCTCAATAAATCGATTTAATTCTTTTGGATAAAGTGCTTATTTCCCTTCTATAATATTTTACTGTAATCACCTGAGACTTTTTGTCAACTTTTCGCATATTTTTCATTTCTTTCCCTACTTTTTTGTAAGTTTATCCATTTACATCACACCAGTTGCTATAGTCTATTGTGAAATTTTTATCCTTTGAAATATTTATGATACTTGACTTGCTGGATAATACAATAGATTGTTAAATATAATTAATCAAACAGTAGATATTAAATATCTTAAAAGTGTGTGACTTGGGAAGCTTGAGTTTTGAAACATCATTATTTTATCCTAAACAAGGAAATTAAAGTATATATTGGTTTCTTTGTAGCAGCTAGCTGCTTAATCTAACCATTCGCGATTTGGCTGTTACTTATAAAGTCGTTGGATTCGCTGTCGTATGACTGCCGCACCGGCTCGATCTCCGCGCTGCTCTTTGAGTAGTGCCAAGTGCGTCAGTGCTTCATAATGATTAGGTTGTAGGTAGATGGCTTTGTAGAAGCATTCCTCAGCGCCTTCCTCCTTACCGGCAGCTTGGCGCACCTCTCCTAATAAAAAATAAGCTTCTGCACTGGCAGGATTTTGACTCAAGTAAGTTTCGCACAGGGTGATTGCTTCATTTAGATGTCCTAAATTTGCTAAATTTCGGGCAGTTTCTAACAAAGATTCTTGAGTGTGACGTGTTTCTCGATTGAGTCGCGAAGAGACTTCTTTGCTAGACAAATTGACTGCTAAGTTGGGGGCAGATTTTACAACTGGGGTAATGGCAGCAGGGGTTGTAAGACTTTTAAATTGGTATTTTTCTGCATTAAAAATATCTTTCGTTAAGTTAGGAGAAGGTTCAACCGCTTTTCGGTAGGCAAAAGCTAGGGGATGTTGAATAGAAATAAACTGCGAATTTTGAAGCTGCCCTGTTTCTGCAGAGCCAACAAATAGCAATCCTTTGGAAGATAGTAAACGCTCTATAACTTGAATTGCTCGCTCTCTAGCTAGATGATCACAGTAAATTAATAAATTGCGGCAAAAAATCGCATCATAATAAGCTTTACCTATCATAAAACTTGCATCGAACAAATTGCCGTGAATAAAATTAACCAAACACTTGATCGATTCACATAATTGATAACTTTCCTTTAAAGGCTGAAAGTAAATATTTCTAAATTCGTTGTTATTTCCTCGGAAAGAATTTCTTTCATAAATAGCACGACGAGCTTTTAGTAGAGATTGATTACTGATATCAACAGCATCAATATGAATTTTTTTTGCACTTAACCCCGCCTCTAAAAGTGTGATGGCAATTGAGTACGGTTCCTCTCCTGTAGAACAGGGCACACTTAAGACACGAAACACGCTGTTTGGATGCGCCGGCAACCACTCTTTCATCACATAGCGGCTTAAAAAAACAAAAGGTTCTCTATCTCGAAAAAACCAAGTTTCCGGCACGATGATATTTTCAATGAGTGCTTCTAACTCTTGTGTAGAGGTTCGCAAGCGAAGCAAATAAGTTTGCATATCGGGCAACCCGCTCTCGATCATACGCTGGCGAATTGAGCGGGCAATTGTGCTAGAACCTAACGAGTTTGCTTCTAAGCCAATTTTTTCTCTGAGCAAGGCTTCAATCGCTTCTTGTGTCATAATCATCCAAAATTAAAACAAATTTGTTAAGTTGACTATTTGAATTAACCTTAGTTAGCAAAGGTTGACATTAAAAAATTACTTTGTGACTCAGACACCAGGGATTCCACCCCTATACATTGAATGATTCCTTGCTCATCTACAATTATTTTTCCCCGAGAACCAGATTGATTGATATTAATTACTGAATCCACAAATTTATTGTCTGAGTGATTAATAATTTCCGTGACTCGTTCTGCCATGACTCCTAAAAAGCTTGAGGGGCGATCTCCAATTGAATAATGAACGATGATAATTCGCGTACTTAAATAAGGCCGGCAAGAATCCCCTTGAAGGATTTGGCACATATCAATCACCGGCACAATTTCACCGCGATAGTTAAACAATCCTGCAAAATATTCAGGGGTCTGGTGGAGCTTTGTTAAAGCAACAACCGGCAGCACTTCTACAACTCGACTGATTTCTAAAGCATATCGCTCATTGCCGACATAGAAGATCAACATTAGCATAATTAGCCTGACCCTCAAACTTGATAGACTTAGTTAAGTATTCCCACTCACAGCCAGCAAGGCAACAAATAGCCATTATAATTGTTGCTAAACGCCCTCGTATTTATCATATAAAAAAATTTAGAAAATGAAGGTGGAAGCCGATTTATTGCCGGCTTCCACAAGCAAAAGGGCGAATGCGACTAAGGATCAGATCCGCGACTGTGCGTCATACAAAGCACTTAACACTTACGACTTCGTATCACACAGTAAACGTTCACTCTCCGTTACATTCGAGCTAGTCTGGAAATAATCATGCAGCAAGTCACAGGCACGCCTGACTAAATCATTGAGATCCAAATTCCATAAAATAACAGTTTTGTCCTCATGTGCCGAGGCAAGCACTTTGCCATCAGGACTGAAACTGATATCTAAAATGCCAGAATTTTGCTCTTTAAGCGCTTTGAGCAAGGTGCCATCAAGACTCCACAGTTTCACCCGACTGTCCCAACCGGCAGAGGCGACCGTTTGACCGTCGGGAGAGAACACGACACTCGTTACACTATCGCTGTATCCTTTCAACAAGGTTTTGGGTGGACTGCCATTGATCGGCCACAGCTTAACCGTATTATCCCAACTGCCGGTAGCAATGAGCTGCCCATTGGGCGAGAAACTGACACTGGTGACATAGGATCGGTGGCCATGTTCCCCCCCCAAGGTTCTTAGCAGTTTTCCCTGCAAGTTCCAAAGTTTGACCGTTTTATCATCACTGGCAGAAGCAATAAGCCGGCCATCTGGGCTAAACCTGACACTATTGACACGCTCGCTGTGACCAGTGAAAATCTTTAGCAGTTCACCGCGTCGAGTCCAAAGTTTCACCGTTTGGTCGTGGCTGCCGGTGGCGAGTAGCTGACCATTGGGGCTAAAACTGACACTGTAGAACGCGTCGCGTCCAGAGAGGGTTTTTAAAAGTTCACCCTCGCGGTTCCAGAGTTTCACCGTATTATCTAAACTCGCTGAAGCGATCGTCTGGCCATCTGGGCTAAAACTGACACTGATGATGCGATTCGTGTGACCTGTCAGGGTTTTGTAGGGAGTCTTTTGAAGTTGCCCGATTGTATTGCGTAACCACAATTTCACGGTTTTGTCGCGGCTGCCGGTGGCAATTAACCGGCCATCTGGACTGAAACTAATGCTAGTCACTCGATCACTATGATCTTTGAGTGTTGCCGGCTTGGTGTCGTAAGTGGCCCAGAGTTTCACCGTTTTGTCTAAGCTTCCCGTCGCAATCAATTCCCCATCCGGGCTAAAACTAACGCCGGTGACACGACCACTGTGGCCCTCTAAAGTTTTCAGCAATGTACCATCCATTTGCCAGAGTTTCACCGTCTGGTCATCACTGGCCGTGGCAATTAATTTGCTATCCCGGCTAAAACTAAGGCTATAAACGGCTTTTTTATGGCCGATAAACGTATTGACTAAGGTGCCGTCTGGCTTCCAGAGTTTCACAGTGGTGTCTTTGCCGGCAGTCGCAAGGAGATTGCCTTGCGGACTAAAACTCACCGCCATCACCCAGTCACTATGGCCCTTTAACGTTTTCACTGTCGTCCCGTCTAACTTCCAGAGCTTGACGGTTTTATCATCACTTGCGGAGGCAATTAACTGCCCATCCGGCGAGAAACACACCCACTCCACCGGCCCGCTATGGCCGGTTAAGGTGGTAATTAACGTGCCGTCTAGCTTCCAGATTTTCACCGTTTTGTCGTGACTGCCGGTGACGACCCGCTGCCCATCTGGGCTGAAATTAACGCTATAAACGCGATCTCCATGACCGTTCATCGTTGTCACCAGTGTGCCGTCCAGTTTCCAAATTTTCACCGTTTTATCCCGGCTGGCAGAGGCAACTAGCTGGCCATCCGGACTAAAACTCACCCGCGTCACACTGTCGCTATGCCCAGAAAAAACATTGATTTCTCTGCCATCACGACTCCAAAGTTTCACCGTATGCTCATTTCCCCCAGACGCAAGCAACTGGCCATCTGGAGAAAAACTCACACTCCAAATACTGTCCCGATGCCCCTGTAAGCGATTGCGTTCTCTGACCCCATAAACGGCCTGCTGCAAGGCTGTTACAACCCGAATTCGGTTATCTGGTTGGGGTTGGGCCACTGATTCCAGTGTTTTCCTTGCCCACAAACTTTCGATCAGCGCATCAAATTCTTGATGGGTATTAAACAGATATTCAGAATTGTTGACATGAGCTTTGAGATTTGCTTTGGTTTCAGCGATTTCTGCTTCTTGCTTCAGGGTTTCAGCTTTTTGTTTTAACGCTTCCGCACGTAGCCAAAAGCCGCAAGTAAAAAATGCCAGCAGTAAAAATAAGCCGCCGGCTCCTGCAAACAGCAGTTTTTGCGTTTCGCTTCTTTTTAGCTGTTCTCTTTGCTGCAATTGCTCTCGACTTTTGTACTCTTGATGGATAAAATCAACGAGATAATCATGAACCAGTTGATAGTGGTCTGCCGGCTCTTCCCGGTGGTGAAAGACCAGACCTGAACCGACCAAAATCTCTAAAATTAAGTTTAATTTGTTCGCCTTAAATGTCAAGGCTGCCGCCAAGTCGTGTTTGGTCTTCAGGGGGCGTCTGCCTTCGGCATCTGTGAGCGAAAATAAAACTGTCCAAGCCGCTTCTTCATTTTCTTGCCCGCAATCGCCGATGACTTGCTTGAGGGAGCGCTGAACTAATTTGGCTTTGGGATTATCATCATCTAGGCTGCGATATTGTTCTAGGGTGGTAATTTTATCTTCTTGCAGTTGGGCACCAACCACCTGCAACTCAATCGGGCGAACCGTTTCTCGCTCACTGAGAAGGTTTTTGACTAAGGCATCAATTAAGGCTTCTTCTAAGTAAAACTGGGAGCCTTCCGTTAAGCTTTTCAGAACTTCCTTGGCTTCAGGTTCAGAGAAGTTCTTAATGGGATAGCGAATTTCCCTATCTAAAATATTGTTGTCTATAGCATCTAAATTTAGATCGTTAAAGCATTCATACTCCAACAAATAATGCAGATAATCTTCTCGCAAAGATAGGATAACTTTTACAAAGGGACTGTTAAGACAGTCGCGCAAAAATTCAAAAAACGGTCGCCGATTGATAGGGAATTGATCAACAAAGAAAAATTCTTCAAATTGGTCAAAAATTAGCACAGTCAGCCGATTGCGGTCGGCATTTTCACGCAGTTGTTCAAGAATGGCGTCTTTTGAATTAAAAGGGGAGGAAATGCAAAAGGAGTCGCTGATCGCGCTTGTGTCTTCTCCGGTTGTTTGCTGAAGTGCCTTCGCTAGCTCTCTGCCTAGGGCAACCATCCAATCTGTGTAAACTCGCAGCACCACCGGCAAGGCGACGCGATCGCCGATTGCTCGCTGCTGCAACGCAGGTACTAAGCCGGCGTTGACTAAGGAGGATTTGCCGACGCCAGAGGTTCCGTAGATAACCGTCAGCTTATAATCATTGCGACCCATCCGTTCGATTAAGCGCTCAATATCCTGCCGGCGTGCCGCAACTGCCAATTCTGGAGCGACGCCAAGGCTGAGCGCTGCATCGTCTAAGCCTGGGTTAATTGCCTGTCGCTGGGGTTGCACTTGGCCGGCACCGATGAAAGCCCGCAACCCGTACTGATGCTCGATTTCCCGTTGCTGTTTTTTAATTAAGAAAGCATTTAAATACTGACCTTGCTTAAAATAAAGCGATCTCAGCTCCTCCATGATGCGAATGTAAAGCTGGGGATCGGGGCAGTGCTGCGCCAGTGCCACTCTCGCCTGTTCCAGGTAGGTAATGGCAACGCGTTCACCATTGACGTGAACCTTTTGCCGGGAAAGGGGCAGCCACTGTGTCGCCGCTTCCAGGCGTAGCGCCTGCGCTAGCAAAAACAGATATAAGGCTTGATGCTGGTGCTGTTTTACCGCTGCTGAGGCCAAAATCTCTAGGGCTTGCTGAGCCGCCCATTTGGCATCCCGTGCTTGTTTATTGGCATTGCGGACTTGCTGAGTCGCCCATTTGGCATCGATTTGGCCTTCAGTTACTTTGGACAGTTGTAAGGCTTCCTCGGCTTTTTTCACACACACTTCAGCCAGAAAGCCATAATCCTGCGCGAGCTGCACCGGCTTGTCCTCGGTATAATGCAGGATTAGTGCTTTTTGGGCGAGTTTGTGCAACTGCTCCCATGCTTCCAAACGCCGCAGAACTTCACCGAGATGGTTGATAAATTTTGAGATTAAATCGGGCCGGTTCCCCCGCTCAAAGACATCTAAACATTGTTGTAAATAACGCCTTGCCTTATTCCAGTGCTGCCGGCTCTCGGCTCGTTCCCGTTCGGCTTTGCGGCAATAACACAAACCGATATGAAATAAGACAACGCCTTGCCGTTCTATGAAATATTGGATTAGCAGGAAATGCTGTTGCGCTCGCCGGCTTCGTTTGATATGTCTCCATCTACCTTGCTGCCAAAACCCTAAGCTTTGCTTGAAGTAGTTTAAGGCTAAATCGAAATTGTCATTGGCATAAGAATCCAAACCGAGAACAAATTGTACACCGGCATCAATTGCCGGTTCTAAGCGAACCCCGCGTGCTAGCAAATCCCGCTGGGCCAATTCGAGTTCATGCCGATCTGGAGAACGTTCAGCCGGCATTCGTGTACTGCTACCGGCTAGAAGAATTCTCGTGAACTCTGCCTCTGCCGGTTTCCGCAAAATGTGGATTAACTCCTCACAAGCGATTTCAAATTTAATCGAGGTTGCAGCCCAGCTTTTAAAATCGGCAGCCAAGCGCACCAGCTTTTGCAAAAGAACATCATTAACCCACAACACCAAAGGGAACGGAAAATTTTTGCGAAATTCCTCCCTTACTTGGTTGGTAGAAGCCAGCACTCGCTCGATTTCTGTGACTGACTCCAAGCCGAAAATCATTAATGCTTGCGGGTTTTCATTTGCAAGCAAATCCCGGATTGTTGTGTAAAGAGTTGTAACAAACTGAGGCAGGACAAGCTCTCGAACATTCAGCACCGGCATTTGACAGCCTTGAGTCTGGCCGTACTCTTCGCTGTTAAGAAATTCCCGTAGCCGGTTTGCCATGCGCTCTTGCAGAACTGCATAGTTGCATCGGACAAAAATCAGCGTAAATTGGCCGGCAGAAAGAGTGAGCGCCCTCGCCAAAATTTTCACTGAACGCTCGTTGTACGCGTCCGTATATTCCAATGGGTGCGGGTCAGTCATCGTTAAATGTTTCGCTGCTGCCAAAGCTGATTGCATACTTCAAACTGCACCCTATATATTCACGTAATGCTGTGGGCATACGTTGATGTTAAGAGCATAGGATTAACACTAAAACACGACTCTTCACGCCGGGGCGAATGTCTTTTATTTTAGAAGTTCGCGAACACGCTTTGCGCTTATGCTCGCAGCCTTGCGCGTGTCTTCTCAAAGCGTCGCGGTCTTTCAAAACTCAACCGCACTGCAAAGCACGTGTTTAACCTTCTAAGTGAATCTAACCTCACTCAATGGGCGCTCTCAGAAAAATCAGCCCTGCGCTAGATTTCACATTGAGTTTTTTCCGCATTTACATCATCCAATGGGGTGGGTATCTAAAGTGAATCCCCCTTAGGGAGGATTTTTAATAGATGAGGGGGATAATAAGTTGCTTGCCATACCTCCAAAGCTTTGCCGCTAAACACGTTGACGCCAAACATCGAATGAATGATGTTTTAATCCACACAGGAGATGAGCGCAAAATTATCTCCTCGAATCGGCTCACTGGCGATTGTAACCGGCATTAAATAAAATGCCACAGGGTGTAACATCCTAGGAGGCCGGCGGGTGCCATCCCATTTTTCTGACCGAGCGCAAAATCTCGATTCTGAAGATGGGGGGGGATAAATGGAGAGCATCCCATTTTTGTAAACTTGTCTTGTGGGCAAGATGGCCACTTGTCATCATCTGTGGCAGCAAGATGCTCCCACTCCAAGAGTTCGGCAAATCCCAGATGCACCCGATAAATGATTGGCCCCCATTCCCCAATTCCCCACCGGCCACTCATTTGTAGCGCCGGCCAACCAAAATAGGGAAATTATTGAGCGAGTTGTAAAATTATCCCGATTAACCCTCTACACCTTAGAAAAACCACATATATACCGAAAGACCTATACCGAACACTCTAAATTCCCCTGGCTGAGATCGGCCAGGGGAATTATATTTTTTAACGGATCGATATTGATCGCAACGTTGTATCACGAAAGTCGAAAATAATCCCGCCTAGCCGCGCCGGCTTGCCTTGTTAGGCCACTTGGGCAAGTGTCACAAGCCCCCTCAACCGGCCAACCTATGAAGCCTGCGTAACTGTCACAAACTGGCAGAAACAAGGCAAAAAACTTATCCAGGATCAAAGTAACCCTTCATCGCTGAGGTTACTGGAATGTATTTAAGCTTTTTCACCAGTTTTAGTGCTGGATTCGCTGTTTTGCTACTGCTAGCCTTTGGGTTACTGCAATGGTTGCACATCCCCGCCGGCAGCATTCTCGACTGGGTGATTGGCGGGGCGAGTTTTTGGTGGTTGGTAGTGATTGTCACCGTGCCTTGGAATGTCCATTTTCAGGCTAAAGAAGTTTTAGCAGAAGCGGAGCGATCCATTGAAAAAGGAATAGTCGTAGATGAAAAGCAAGTGAAGTATGTCAACCGTTTAGCTTCGCGTTCGCTTCTCGTCGCCATTGCACTGCATCTGCTTTCAGCCATCGGACTCTACACTTTGGCGATCACCGGCATCAGTGCGGTTGGCTATGTCAGTTCCGGTGCCGCCTTACTCCTAACCCTTCTCAGGCCGGCAGTCAGAGCTTATGAGTATTTAGCCGCACGTCTGCGTGCGATCGGTCAAGAAGTACAGTATCCCCGCGAAGACGTTATGAATTTGCGCCAGCGCGTCATAACTTTGGAGTCAACCGTCGAGCAACTGCAAGAGCAACTGAACCCCGAAAATCCTACGTCTTGGGTCTCCACCCAAGAGCGCCAATCCCAAGCGACTCGTAACGATCTAACTGGCGTTGCGGCCTCTTTAGAACAGCTCCGAGTCACAAATCAGGCTGAGCATGACCGGCTAGCCAGAGAATCGCAAAATGCGATCGCCCAGCTCAGCACAGACGGCCAATTTCTCGACCACGTTCGGGAAATTATTCGGTTTTTTAAGACAGCTTAGGGGAGTGCTGAGTCCGGAGTGGGAAAGTGGGAGAAAAGTTTCTCCTCTAATGCCCCATTCCCCATTCCCCATTCCCTATAACAGCCCTGCTGACTCATACAAACGTCTGAGGAGAGCAGTGATCTTCGCACCATATTCTAAATTTGCTGCCCAGCGTCCGCTCAGCTGGTCTACCAAAGGGGCAACCCCTCGCGTGACAAAGCGAAACCTGGGATCGACGATTTCCTGAACAATAGGCTCTGTAGAGGCATAAGCTTTTAGATGCTGGATCTGTGCTCTGACACCTATTCGGGCACTGGGGAAAGAAGCTCCTTCAGCGCCGGTGCCCACTCCCCCTAAACCGGCAAAGTTATTTTGAGAAGGTTTAACACCGCTGACAAAGCGCAGAAATGCGGTTTCTAAACACATCTGACAAAACGCAATATCATAATTGACGCCCTCAATACTAGCTTCCTCCCTATAAAGTTTGGGGATATCTGGAAACTGGTTAAGGGCAGCTTCATTGTTGGCTTTGAGAAACATGATCAGCTGCACTTCGGTGGTGTTGCCATGCCCCATGATCTTATCGAGCTGGCCTGCACACACATTCAAAATTGAACGAAGACTGACGGTGCGAGTAGAAGAGTCCCAATTTAAAGAGATATTGAAATCTCGCAGTTCAACTGCTCTGAGATAAACAATATTTCTGTAGGTAACGCGGCGGACTTGGCTGGCTCTTGTCAGATCGATTCCCAAACTATCGATTAAATCAATTGGAACGTAGGCATTGCCGTTAATAAGGATGCCCTTCTCTCCGTATAGCTGGCCGTTAATATTGATATTGCAAAATGGATAAGTTTCTGCCGGCGTTGGGGTTGGAATTGGCACTGGAGTTGGAACTGGCGTTGGCGTTGGCGTTGGCAAGGTCGTTCCGCGCACCCACGCCGCCAGTCCGTCTGCAATTCCTAAAGCTATATCCCGGCGTCGATTTTGGATCAGATATCGGTCATCTGGATTGGTGAGAAAGCCAACTTGCATCAGCATTGACGGAATAATAATTCCCCGACAAAAAGCCGAACTCCCCAGCTCGGTGGTTGTATCCGGCCTAGCGCCGCGACCGGGCAATTGAGGCAGCCGCCGTAGCAGTCCCAACAGCAGCAGTTCTGCGTCTGCTTTGCGCTGTTCGTTATTGGCGATGTAAAAAACGCTCGCACCTCTAGTTACTGGATTGAAATAAGCATCGGCATGAATTTCTATGGCAACATCACCCGGACGCTGACGAGCGTTGATCCATTCAATGGTCTGTTTCATACTCAGATCGTCCGGTACAGCCAGGGCTTCTAAATTGCGAGAGCGCAACTCTGTTATCACCAGATCGCGCAGCGAAATCATTTCTCTGGCTTCTGTTGTATTACCGGCTATTGCGCCCGGATCGAAAATTTGCCCCTCATAACCCCCGTGGCCGGCTGAAATAAAAACTCGTCCCATGTGCAATTCTTGTCCTAAAGATAGAAGTATTTGATATCAAGCAATTACGATAATGGATTCTGACGTTTCTAGGTTAACCGAGCTGTGACCTAGTTTTATACGAATACCCCGTTGCATTTACACTCACAGGCACTTTCGCAACTCTGGCTAGCTGATAAGCCTGTCTATATTCCCAATCCAGCCGACAAAATTTCGCCATCGATTTTGGTTTCTGAACATTTGTTAGCCTGTAACTGAACAAATTCGCAGAATCACGTCCCATCAAACCGGACTATATATGCGTAAAACCAAAATTATCTGCACCCTTGGCCCCGCTAGTTCCGATTACGAGACGATTAAAGCAATGGTTGAGGCCGGCATGGATGTCGCCCGCCTCAACTTTTCTCATGGAGCATACGCAACCCACGAGAAAAACATTCACCTCTTGCAGGAAGTCTCTGCTGAACTCAATCGTCCTCTAGCCATTCTCCAAGATTTACAAGGCCCGAAAATACGGGTGGGAGACATGGAAGAAGGGTCCATTCTCAGAGCCGGTGAGAAAACTGTGATCACCATGAATGAAGTCACCGGCACCGCAGAGCGATTTAGTTCCACCTATAAGGGACTCGCCTCCGATGTTAAGGAGGGAGAACCCTTGCTCATTAATGATGGACTGCTTAGCCTTCGGGTGGACAAAGTGGCCGGCAGTGAAATTTATGCAACCGTGATTCATGGTGGACCCTTGGAAAGTCACAAGGGGATTAACCTGAGTCAATCTTCGATCTCGACTCCTGCTTTAACAGACAAAGACATCGAAGACTTAAATTTTGGCTTGAGCCAAAATGTTGATTATGTGGCGCTTTCCTTTGTTCGGGAAGCTTCGGATATCAAAGAAGTTAAAGGTGCCGTTAAGCGCAAGGACAAAGCAACGAATGTGGTTGCTAAGGTGGAACGTCACGAAGCGGTAGAAGAACTCGAAGGCATTGTCGATGCTGCTGATGTGGTGATGGTAGCGCGAGGGGACTTGGGTGTGGAAATGCCCTTGGAACAGGTTCCTATTATCCAAAAGTCGATTATTGAAATGTGCCACAGCCATCTGAAGCCGGTGATCACGGCGACTCAGATGTTAGAGTCAATGATTTACAACCCCCGGCCCACTCGTGCCGAGGTTTCTGACGTCGCAAATGCCATCATTGATGGGACAGATGCGATTATGCTTTCCGGAGAGACGGCAGTTGGGCGCTACCCAGTGGAAACAGTCAAAACAATGGCCCGAATTGCGGAAACGGTAGAGGCACGGTT
The DNA here is from genome assembly GCF_014695725.1 of Microcoleus sp. FACHB-672. Classification (NCBI taxonomy): domain Bacteria; kingdom Bacillati; phylum Cyanobacteriota; class Cyanophyceae; order Oscillatoriales; family Microcoleaceae; genus Microcoleus; species Microcoleus sp. FACHB-672. Next base: position 100,130 of record NZ_JACJOU010000017.1, read on the forward strand.
AGTTCGCTCTACCAAGTACCTCAACGGAGTCAAGGATTTGGAGATGTCCAACTCTGTGGCCCATGCGGCTTGTCAGTTAGCAGAAGATTTAAAGGCAAAAGCGATTATCTGCTTTACAGAACATGGATTTACCGCTCGAATACTGTCTAAATACCGGCAGCCAATTCCTGTCATTGCCTTAACACCTTCAGAGTTGGTGCAGCGCCGGCTGGCTCTCTATTGGGGTGTGCGAGCGCTTCTCCTTGAGCAAGTTTCTGGTACCGATCAAATGATTTGCTTAGCAGAAAACGCTGTGCTTGAAGCTGGATATGTCTCGAAGGGAGATATTGTTGTCATGACTGCCGGCTTGCCCTTGCCTTATACTGGCGTGACAAATTTAATTAAGGTTCACCGCATTGGGGAAACTCAGTTGGTTTAGTTATTGCTCCACTCCCTCGTCCGCAATGCGCGTCATTTCAAATAAATTTTGGGCGTTAGGGCCGAGAAATGCTTCAAATAGTGCGGTTTGTCCGGGCGCAATTTCTATGAGGTTGCGCTCGGCTATTTCGTAATAGGCGTATGTCCAGGGTATATAGATGATTTCTCTGCTGATATCATCTCGCACCGGCACGTTTTCTGTGATGGCTTGAGTTGCTGTCTGACGCAAACCTGTGCTTCGGTTACCTTCGATTTCGGCTTTCATGGGAACGCCTCGTTCGGTTAAGCCACGGGCTGTGGTTTCGATATTGGGGTATTGTTGGGTATTGTGGCGGTTGATGTAGCCGGTGAAGTGGTTCACGGCATAACCATGCAGCAGCACCCAAGCTCCATATTGAGTGATTTTATTAACAGTTTCGACGGTTGAGTGTAAGGGGCGTTGCCAAGGACGAGTAAAGATTTTTTGCAGTTGATTGGCAATATTTTCCGTCTCTGCTGTGTTCATTAGAGAGGCAATTGATTGGATTTCTATTGCGAGATCGGTGGTGACAGTTTGATAAATTAATTCCGCAATGTCTGCCGGCATTTCTTCCACAATCAGTTCACTGATAAAGAGTTTGGGTAAATCAAATTGCTCTTGCTGGGGGTGCCGGTAATGACGCGCATAAAGTTTTTGATCGGGAAAAGATAATTCTCCAGCAACGAAGTAACCCAAAGCTTCGGCAATCTGCCCGATATATTCAATCCCTAAGTTTTTCTTGCCTTCGGGAGTTTCCACATTTAGACGCAAGGAACGGAAAGCAATGTGGTCATTGGCGACTGTGCCGCCGGCTTGCAGAATCATTTGCTGGTAGATGCCGGCATAGCTTACCCTGGCGCTGTAATCTTCCCAAAGTTTATTCCACAGCTTGCCGACTATTTCGATATTTTTTAAGTTGGTATCAGATGAGTTGGCTATCATTGATGCTACACTCCTTAATCTGTTATTTTTTATTTTAAAATTAAATATTAAGTTTAAGTATATTTTTAATCAAGTTAAAAATATAAAAACTCAAATCTTAAGCAAAAAAAACAATATAATCAAGCAAATTGACTTATATGGTTTTAAATATTTGGAGTTTCTGTATCCAACTATCATCTTTGTATTAGCCGCAGATAAACGCAGATAAACGCAGATAAATACAGGATGCCGTCAGGTATGGGCAGATGATACTAAATTCCGGTTGGCTAAACCTCCTTTTTTAGGAGCGAAACTTTATTAACAATGGTTCATCAGTCGAAAAAGAAAACCGGCACTCTTGCGAACCGCCTTTTAGCCTGTGGTGAATGACCACAGGCTGGCTTTATGCCGTTTTTATGTATTTACTTAACAACCTAATTCTTCAAACAACTCTGTGAGAATCTGCAAAGCCGTTTCGATCTGGTCGCTTTCAATAACTAAAGGTGGGCAAAACCGAATCGCAGATTTACCGCAACCCAGTAATAATAATCCTTTGTAAAAAGCCCGATCCACAATTTGATCACGTAACTCGGAATTTAAATGACCTTCGCCATCAAGTAAATCGATTGCCACCATCAAACCTTTACCTCGTGGCAAAGAAACTCGACTAAACCGGCTTGCCAGCTTACTTAGCCCTGCTTGTAATAACTCGCCCATTTTATAAGCATTGTCAATCAAACCGGCTTCCAGCAATCGTAACGTCGCATTCGCAGCAGCACAGGCAACGGGATTGCCCCCGAAGGTTGTTGCATGAGAACCGGGCGGCCACGTCATTAACTCAGGTCGAGATAAAATAGCACCGAGAGGCAAACCGCTGGCAATGCCTTTCGCAAGGGTAATAATATCTGGCATCACACCCCAATGTTCAGTGGCAAAAAGTTTGCCGCTGCGCCCCATGCCGGCTTGCACTTCATCAACAATCATAAGGATGCCGTGGCGAGAGCAAATGCTGCGAATACGCTCTAAAAAGCCATCTTCCGGCACAATATAACCGCCTTCTCCTTGAATCGGTTCAACAACAATCGCCGCAACTTCAGTGGGTGGCAATACTGTGGGGAAAAGCTTTTGTTCTAGGTAATCCAGGCTTTCATGGGTGCCGTAAGGGATATGGGTAACACCAGGTAATAATGGCCCAAATTGCTGGCGCTGGACGGTTTTAGAGCCGGTGAGAGACATTGCGCCATAGGTGCGCCCGTGAAAAGCGCCCAAGAAGGCGATGATCAGTGATCGCCCCGTATAGTAACGCGCCAGTTTTATCGCCCCTTCGTTCGACTCAGCCCCAGAATTGCTGAAAAATACCCGCGCACCATTGGGGAAGGGAGCACGTTTGGCTAAGTCTTCTGCCAGTTGCACCATCGGTTCATAATAAAAATCAGTTCCCGACATATGCACTAGACGCGCAGACTGCTCTTGGATAGCTGCGACAACTTCAGGATGAGCATGGCCGGTTGCCGTGACTGCGATGCCGGCAGTTAAGTCTAAAAAAACGTTGCCATCCACATCTTCGAGCATACAGCCGGCACCACGAGCGGCAACTAATGGGTAGCCACGGGTGTAGGAAGGGGACGTTACCGCCTGATCTCGCTCCACAAGCGCACGGGCGCGAGGCCCAGGCAGGGAGGTTACGAGGTGGGGAGTACGAGGCAGAGTCCTGTTGTTGGGAAAGCTGAACATAGCAATTAAAGATAAGGGTAATACGATTTTAAATTTTAGATTTTAGATTTGAGAGGGGAAATTTGAGGGATTAAGCGGCTTTGGGGAATAATAAATATTGCAAACTTTATGCAAAAAATAAAAATTTCGCGCTATAAATCTTGATGAAAAATTGAAAAGAATCACCGCCTGAAAATTAAATCATAAGCAGTCCAGGGGAAAAAAAGCAGTTTATGGGTTAAATACTCGCTTTTTAGGGCAAATTTAGTTCTCATAAAGCTAAATACAAGAGTTAAGCATTTGGCAGTTAGTTAAAATTAGGTGGGCACACAGAGCTGCTATCAAGCTGTTGATGAACACAATGCGTTGGCTGGGCTATCTCTTAGGCTGGAGTAACTCGATGAAATTGAAGTTTCCGCATCTGCGGCGCTATGGCGTAGCTGTAGTGGCTGTGGCGCTAGCGCTGCTCCTGACACTCCTACTCGGACCATTGCTAAAAGCCACTCCCACTCCACTGTTTTTTGGCGCTGTGGCCCTCAGCTCTTGGTATGGTGGCTTCCCGTGTGGGTTACTGGCCACTATTTTATCTGCCCTGTCCCTCCAATACTTTTTTGTCGAACCGATCTATTCGTTTCAAGGTGCCGCATTACAGGACATCTTGCTGCTGGGCATATTTATAATGGTGGCGCTGCTGATCAGTTCGCTCAACGCCGCCCGCCTAAAGGCGGAAAAGCGTCTGAAAGTCAGTGAAGAGGGTTTCCGCTTGCTGGTGCAGAGTGTGAAAGATTACGCGATTTTCCGGCTCGATCCTCAGGGGTATGTGGTTACTTGGAATGAGGGAGCAGAACGCATTAAGGGTTATCAAGCCAAAGAGATTATTGGTGAGCATTTCTCCCGCTTTTACACTGCTGAAGACCTTGCACAAAGTAGGCCAGAACGCATCCTGCAGGTGACCGCTGCTGAAGGTCGGTTTGAAGATAAGGGTTGGCGCATTCGTAAGGATGGTTCGCGGTTCTGGGCTGATGCGATCATCACAGCCTTACGAGACGAAGCCGGCAACCTCATAGGCTTCTCAAAAGTAACACGCGATATTACTGCTACAAAGATCGCAGAGGAAGAAATCAAAATATCTCTGAAACAGCTATCAGATATAAAATTTGCTTTAGATGAATCTGTGATCGTAGCCCGAACCGATCATAGAGGAATTATTAATTTTGTTAATAATAAGTTTTGTGAGATTTCTAAGTTTTCTCAAGAAGAACTGGTAGGGCAAGACCACCGAATTCTTAATTCTGGATATCATCCCAAAGAATTTTTTAGAACTTTGTGGGAAACGATTTCTAGCGGGAAAGTTTGGGAAGGAGAAATTAAGAACCGAGCGAAAGATGGAACGTATTACTGGGTAGATACAACCATTGTTCCTTTGGTCGATGAACAAGGAAAACCCTTTCAATATTTAGCCATTCGATCCGATATCACGGAACTAAAACGGGTAGAGGAAGAGTTGAGAATCCGAGCGCGACAGCAAGAAGCGATTGCTCAACTGGGTCAGCAAGCACTTTCGGGCACGGATCTTGGGGCGCTGATGGATGCAGCAGTAAGGCTGATTGCCCAAACTCTAGAAGTTGAGTATTGCAAAGTTTTAGAACTGCTACCGGGGGGTAACACCTTGCTGCTGAGAGCCGGCGTGGGGTGGCAGGAAGGATTGGTTGGTCACGGCACCGTAGGTACAGGAATGGATTCACAAGCCGGCTACACCTTAGCGTCTTCTGAGCCGGTAGTTGTTACGGATCTGCGAACTGAAACAAGATTCTCTGGCCCTCCTTTGCTGCACAACCACGGGGTTATTAGTGGTCTAAGCCTAATCATTTTGGGTTCAAGGTCGCTGTCGAATGAGGCCGGTCTGACATTGCAAAGCGACCTTCAAAACGCTCGACCTTGGGGGGTTTTGGGCACCCACACAACCAAGCACCGGAGGTTCAGCAAAGATGATATTCACTTTTTCCAAGCCGCTGCAAACATTCTGGCGCAAGCGATTCAACGCCAGGGTGTGGAAGAAGAACGTGCCCGAATTTTAGAGCGTGAGCAAGCAGCCCGCGCAGAAGCGGAGGCAAGCGAGCGGTACAATCGTTTCTTCGCCGAAGCCGTTCCCCACATCATTTGGACTGCGCGACCGGATGGTTGGCTGGATTATTATAACCAGCGCTGGGTTGACTACACCGGCATGACGGTCGAACAAACTCAGGGCTGGGGATGGCAGCCGGTGTTGCATCCTGACGATGTCCAGAAGTGTATTGACACCTGGAGCCACAGCGTTCAGACGGGCGAGCCTTACGAAATCGAATACCGCTTTAAAAGGGCTTCTGACGGGCAATATCGCTGGCATTTAGGTCGGGCTTTGCCAATGCGCGATCACAATGGTGAAATCGTGAAGTGGTTCGGAACTGGCACAGACATTGATGAGCAGAAGCAGGCAGATGAAGAACGCGTTCAACTCTTGAAGCGCGAGCAAAGCGCACGGGCTATTGCTGAATCCGCCAGTGAAATGGTACAGCGTCTCCAAGCGGTCACGGATGCGGCGATCGCCCATCTATCGCTAGATGAGCTGCTTAATGAGTTACTTGATCGCCTCTGTGAAGTTCTGTGGGTCGATACGGCGACAGTTTTGCTGCTGGAGGCTGAAAGTAATACGCTGGTGGTGCGGGCTGCTAGGGGAGTTGAGGGGGAAATTGAACAGCAAGTCCGCATACCTATGGGTCAGGGATTAGCCGGACGCATTGCTGTTGACCGTCAGCCGGTGTTGATTGACCAGGATGCTTATACTCTAGCCTACAGCCCAATCTTCCAAGACAAACAGATTCAATCGCTGATGGGTGTTCCGCTGCTCGTTGAAGATAGAGTGCTGGGAGTTGTCCAAGTCGGCACCCTGAATATCCGCAACTTCACTTCAGACGATTTACATCTGCTTCAGCTTGTGGCTGAGCGCGTTGCTTTGGCGATTGATCGTGCCAACCTGTACGAGGCAGAACAGCACGCACGTACTCAAGCAGAAGCGGCTAACCGCATTAAAGATGAGTTTCTGGCAATTGTCTCTCACGAACTCCGCACGCCGCTCAACTCAATTTTGGGCTGGTCGCAAATGCTCCGCAGCCAGAAGTTAAATGATGCAATTAGGGCTAAAGCACTGGAAACGATTGAGCGTAATGCCAAGCAACAGGTGAGAGTGATCGACGATATTCTCGATATGTCCCGCATCCTGCGCGGCAAGATTCGCTTGAATGTGATTCCAGTTAACTTGGCAGGAATTGTTGAGGAGACATTAGAGACATTTAAACCGGCACTGGATGCCAAGAATATTCAAGTAGAGTCCATACTTGCCGGCTCAAACAGCACAGTTGCAGGCGATCCAGATCGCTTGCAACAAATTATTAACAATTTGCTTTCAAATGCCATCAAGTTTACCCCTGAAGGCGGACGGGTGGAAGTCAAACTGGAGCCGGCAGGTAAGCACGTCCAACTTACGGTAAGCGACACCGGCATTGGAATTGATGCTGAGTTTCTGCCTCATGTATTTGAAGGGTTCCGCCAAGCTGATAGTTCAACAACACGAACACACGGTGGGCTAGGGTTAGGATTGACGATTGTTCGCTATCTTGCAGAACTGCATGGCGGGACGGTTAAGGTATTTAGTGAAGGCAAAGACAAGGGAGCGACATTTAGGGTGAAGTTGCCACTAGCGACGAAAGCGCGAGTTTCGCAGCTAGAAGCAACAGAAGTTGGAAGTGAAGGAACCTCCCAAGACTTGTGGGTACTGGATGGCTTGCAGGTGCTGGTTGTGGATGATGATCCCGATACCTGCGAATTAATTGCCACGGTGTTAACCCATTACGGGGTGAGCGTAACGGCGGTTTCATCAGCCCGTGACGCGTTTACAGCGCTTGAACAGCTAACACCCGATGTGTTGGTGAGCGACATCGGAATGCCTGGAGAAAATGGCTACCAGCTGATCCGCAAGCTCAGGCAGCAAGAAGCAGCGCGGGGGGAACAGATTCCGGCTGTGGCGTTGACGGCATTTGCCAGAGACGAGGATCGCCGGCAAGCGATGCTGGCAGGATTTCAAATGCACGTCTCCAAGCCGGTTGAGCCGGCTGAGTTGGCGAAAGTGATTGCTAAGCTTGCTAGTTTAAGTTAGGGGCATGGGGCATGGGGGATTGGGCATGGGGAAGATTAAGTATTCTCCCACTGTCGCGCTCTCCCACTGCCTCACTCAGCGCTCCCCTAATGATTGTCAATTTGGGCGCGTTGCAGACGACCTGAAAAATCTACATAAACACTTTTCCATTCTGTAAACACATCGAGGACAGCGCTGCCGGCTTCCCGGTGTCCATTGCCTGTTTGCTTAACTCCACCAAAAGGTAAATGCACTTCTGCGCCAATGGTTGGGCCATTAATGTAAGTGATGCCGGCTTCGATGTCGCGCATGGCTTGGAAGGCTCGGTTTACATCGCGGGTATAGACGGATGAGGATAAACCGTAGGGTGTGTCGTTGAGAACTGCGATCGCTTCTTCAAATGAATTGATTTCGATGAGGGCGACAACCGGCCCAAAAATTTCTTCGCGGGCAACTCGCATATCGGGAGTGACCTGATCAAGAATCGTTGGCTGGAAGAAGAAACCTTTTTTAATTGGGCCTTCAGTTGCTCTCTCGCCGCCGGTTAATATTTTTGCGCCTTCACTGCGGGCGACTTCCATATAATCCATCACCCGCTGCAACTGCACGCCGTTGATAATTGGGCCGATTTGTGTGTCTGGATCAGTGCCGGCACCGATCCGCAATTTGCCGGTGCTTTCCAGCAGCATGGCGGTGAATTTGTCTTTGATATCGCGGTGCAGGATCAGCCGGCTGGTGGCGGTGCAGCGCTGGCCGGCTGTGCCAAAAGCGCCCCAAAGTGCGCCTTCGAGTGCTAGTTCTAAGTCGGCATCTTCCATCACGACTTGGGCATTTTTACCGCCCATTTCCAGGCAAACGCGCTTGTGAGTGCGGCTGCAAATCTCGCCAACATGGGCACCTGTCTGGGATGAGCCGGTAAAGGAAACTAAATCGACACCCGGATGCTCTACTAAAGCTTGACCGACTTCTTCTCCCAAACCATGAATTAAATTAACGACTCCCGGTGGTAAGCCGGCATCATGGAATATCTGGATCAAGAAGTTTGCACAAGCCGGCGTATCTTCGGCAGGTTTAAGGATGATGGTGTTGCCGCACACGAGGGCCGGTAATGCTTTCCAGCATGGTATGGCGACGGGAAAATTCCAGGGCGTGATCAGGGCGCACACTCCTATCGGCATTCGCACGGTCATCGCAAATTTATTCGGCATCTCTGAGGTCGTTGTTTGACCAAATAGCCGCCGGCCTTCTCCCGCATAGTAAAAAGCGCAATCAACGCCTTCTTGCACGTCTCCACGGGATTCGGTGATGGGTTTACCCATCTCTAGGCTCATCAGGTGGGCGAGTTCTTCTTTGCGTTGAAGTAACAGTTCTCCAACGCGGTAGATAAATTCGGCACGGTTTGGGGCCGGCACTAAACGCCATTTCTGGTAGGCGCGGCGGGCTGCTTGAACGGCTTTGTCGGCATCGGTGCTGTCGGAATGGGGAAATGTGGCAACGAGTTCGTGCCAGTTGGCGGGGTTGCGGCTTTCTAGGGTGGCTTCTGATTGGGCCGGCATCCATTGGCCATCGATGTAGTTAAGGCAAGTATACATTGCTGGTTGGGGGGTTGAGTTTTGGGTTGAGATAAGAGAATTCCGAAATTTTTTGTGTTTCTCCCTTTCCTACGTGCTTGGAAGATTAGGGGATTTGGGGATTGTGTTTATTTGTTAGGTTTTTTGAGTTTATGTGAGGGGATATTCGCGGTCTTTGCCGCCAATTTTTTAATTGTCATTGTCTATTTTTGTTGTAACTCACGAATTGGGAATTGTGGGGCAGCCAAATGGTAGACGCATAAGGAAGTGGCTTAGAAAAAAGCGGTTTTTCCAGATGCTGCAAGGGATTTTCGGAATCAAGTAGCAGAAAGTTACTTGATGGATTATTTCTTATGGGCATCTACAAAATTGCTTTATCGGGTTTATTACTGCTTGGTGGTGCTGTTAATTTTCAGGGTGTTGAGTTTCGCCTGTCTGAAGGATATCAAGTTGATTCCACTCAAAAAGTGGGTTTTTCTCAGGTGCAAACTGCGAAGGATCGCTGCGATGATCGTCCGGGTTGTGATGACCGGCGGGCTAATCGTGGCAGTGGGCGTGTTGATGTTGAAGGAAAAAATGCTAAGGATGATCAGGATCATCCCGGTGGTGGCAATCGGTTTGCCCATCGCGGCAGTGGGCGAACTGAGTCTGATCCGTTGCCGGTTCAAGCAAAAAGTGATCAAGATGATCAGGATCATCCCGGTGGTAGCAACCGTTTTGCCAATCGCGGCAGTGGGCGAACTGACTCCGATCCTTCAGATTCTTTGCCAATCACGACTGGAGGTTTATTTGACTGTTAAGGTTGTGTGCTTTTACTTATGTATGCCGGCGCTGTAGACTGGGCCTACATCTGCGAGTTTAAAACTCAAACAATTAACTTCTGCAAAACCTCAATGGTTGATGGTAAAATCAAGTAATAAGCATTGAACAATGTTGCATAAAAATATTCTTTGGATTTGGTGTTTCTAGAAAAGAAAGTAGCGTTGGGCTAATGGCAAGACGGTTGCCGGTTCGCAAGTTAGCAATTCGCCATCTGCCCTCACTTCATAGGTTTCTGGATCAACTTCTATATGGGGAAGTGCGTCGTTGAGCTTCATATCTCGCTTAGTCAGCCGGCGCGTTCCTGAAACCGCTACTGTCTTTTTCTGCAAATTTAGCTGGCTGGGAATATTCAAGTCTAAGGCAGCTTGAGAAACAAAGGTTAGAGATGTGGATGTTCTCGCGCCGGCATAACTGCCAAACATCGGGCGCATCTGAACCGGCTGCGGTGTGGGAATGCTAGCATTGGCATCTCCCATTTGCGACCAGGCAATCATGCCGCCTTTGATGACGATTTCTGGTTTGACGCCAAAAAAGGCCGGTTTCCACAGACACAAGTCTGCGAGTTTGCCGGCTTCAACGGAACCGACGTGTTCTGCAATGCCGTGGGCGATCGCAGGGTTAATCGTGTACTTGGCGATGTAGCGTTTTGCCCGGAAGTTGTCTGCCGGTTCTGAGTTGAGGTTTCCGCGTTGCACTTTCATTTTGTGCGCTGTCTGCCAAGTGCGAATAATCACTTCTCCAACCCGTCCCATTGCTTGGGAATCTGAGGCAATCATGCTGAATGCGCCTAAGTCGTGCAAGATATCTTCAGCGGCGATCGTTTCGCGGCGAATGCGCGACTCGGCAAAGGCAACATCTTCGGGTATGCTGCGATCAAGGTGGTGGCATACCATGAGCATATCGAGATGTTCTTCTAATGTATTTACGGTGTAAGGACGTGTAGGGTTTGTAGAAGAGGGGAGAACGTTAGCTTGGCCGCACACTTTGATAATATCGGGTGCGTGTCCACCACCGGCACCTTCGGTGTGATAGGTGTGGATGGTGCGGTTTTTGAAGGCGGCGATGGTGGTTTCAACAAAACCGGCTTCGTTGAGGGTGTCGGTGTGAATGGCAACTTGCACATCCTGTTCATCGGCAACATTTAAGCAGGTGTCAATGGTTGCAGGAGTAGTTCCCCAGTCCTCATGCAGTTTCAGTCCCATTGCGCCGGCGGCGATTTGTTCGGTGAGTCCTGCCGGTTGGGAACTGTTGCCTTTGCCCAAAAACCCCAGGTTAACGGGGAAGGCGTCGGCGGCTTGTAGCATTCGGTAAATGTTCCAAGGACCGGGGGTGCAGGTGGTGGCATTTGTGCCGGTGGCAGGGCCGGTTCCGCCGCCGATCATGGTGGTGATGCCGGATGCAATGGCGACTTCGATTTGCTGAGGACAAATAAAGTGAATGTGACTGTCAATGCCGCCGGCTGTCAGAATCATCCCTTCGCCGGCAACGGCTTCGGTTCCAGGGCCAATGATAATATCTACATTGTCTTGAATGTAGGGGTTGCCAGCTTTTCCAATTTTGAATATTTTTCCATCTTTAATGCCAATATCGGCTTTCACAATTCCCCACCAATCGAGGATTAAGGCATTGGTAATCACGAGATCAACGGCACCATCAGCGTTAGATATGGGGGATTGTCCCATGCCATCTCGAATAACTTTACCGCCGCCAAATTTGACTTCATCGCCGTAGGTTGTAAAGTCTTGTTCGACTTCGATAAATAATTCTGTATCAGCTAAGCGGATGCGATCACCTACAGTTGGGCCGTAGGTTTCTGCGTAGGCGCGGCGATCCATGCGATAACTCATGCTCACTCCTATTCACACTTAAAATAATAATTTTTTCTAGGTATAATAAATTTAAATTTTGCTGTTTATTCTAGCATCCTTCTAATTTTTTACTAAAATTATTTTATTTCTGACACTTATTTCGGTTTTTGAGCGGAAATCATTAATCGAGGGCCAGTAATTTTTTCATTCTTCCGTGCTTTGTAACTGGTGTAAGTTTTGATTTTTGTGAATCCTTGGTTTTTAATGAGATAGAGCAATTCTGAAAGGGACGTTATCGCAAACTGATGCGTTTCATTAATTCTAACTTGGCCTTCTTCAGGATCGTCCCAAAAAAACAATTCTTCAGCCGTAAAAATACAGTTATGAAAATCTGCGGAATGATGCACAACTAAATTAATGGTTTTTCCATCTCTGGTTGCTGTTCTTGCTGTACGATCTTTAAAGTTATTCAGAATCCACAAGAAGTTAGCGAGATCGAGAAAAAGAATGCCACCCGGTTTCAATGCTTGAAACATTCGTCGCAGCGTTTCAATTCGGTCTTCTATTTTAATCAGATACGAAAAAGGGCCGTTGATGGCTGCAATTATATTAAATTCTTCGATTTCCTGAATGCCGACGAACCCTTTCGGCAAAACGCTAACATTTTCAAATTCTTCTGCGACGAGTAAGGCTTGTGTAATATAATCTGGATCAGGTTCCATTCCGACTGTTTCCCAACCAATTGTGCCAAACTCACGCAGCATTCGACCTGTGCCGCAGCCAATATCAAGAATCTTTACCGGCTCTGAAATCTCATAAGCACCGGCTAACCATTGTACAAATTTAATCACTTCAGATGTATCAGTTTGATAGAATGCTGAATACAGATCACTTCGTAAGTTGCCTTGAGTGTTCATTTCCTTCTTCCTCTTATCCAATAACTTGTTGGTAGTCCATCTGCTGACGAATTTTGTCTTTGACTTCGCTGCCGGCCAACTTTTCACACAAATATAATCCTAAATCAATGGATGAAGTTACACCTCTTGCTGTAATCACATCCCCTTCATCAACGATTCTGTCTGCAACAACAGATTCACAATATTTTTTAAGTTCATTGAAAGCACTGGGATGAGTGGTTGCTTTCTTTCCTTTTAAAAAGCCGGCTTCACCTAATAAAAGAGAGCCGGTACAGACTGAAGCTTTTAGGGGGATGCTATGTGCCGTTCTCAACCATTCAATAAAATGAGTGCTGCTAACTAATTTTTGTAAATGTGTTCTAACTCCACCCGGTACAATAATCATATCGTATTCTTGAATCGATTCATTGATTTTTGTCGGCAAAAGTCGCAACCCATTTTCATCACTCACTTCTTGAAAAATCGCGCAAATATCCCAGGATAATTCAGGCATAAATCCCATTGTTTTTAGGCGAATTAGCGGGTCGTAAACGCCAACAAAATCTAAAACAGTCATGCCTTGATAAATAATAAATGCAATCTTCATAACAGCTTACTCATTTTAAGGAAATGTTAAGAATTATGCCCCTAGATTTCTAGAGAAATTCGGGGCAAGAAAAGCTTTGCTGATGCCTAGTTTCCGGGTCATTGCCGTTAGGAAGCTTATCTAGACGGCTAGGGAACATAAACTGACATCGGCTCAACACCTAATTCCTTCCTCCATTCTGATAGAGGTTTATCCCAATGTTCTTCCCACTTTTGGGCTAAGAAGGGTTTTGCTTTTGCTCCCATTCTATATCCCACTGCAATGCGATCTAGCAAACTATCTAATCCTTCTGGCGCTTTGAATAGGGTACTCAATAAACCACCCGCTAATAAGACGGCTGACATGGTTCTACGCGTTTGAGCAAGCTCAAAAGCTTTCAGTCCTAATTCTCCCACAACATCGACAGAGAAATCTGTCACGATATGCCAAATATCATGGGTTTGCCGGATGCGTAAAACAATGTAGCTGACGTCATCTTCAACTTTTAGTTTGCGATAAAAGTTGGGATCAAATCCCGCTTCTTTGATATAAGATGCGTAGGCATATCCCAAGGAGTTTTCAGGATATTTTAGTAAAGCTTCGATATCTGGGGATGGGGCAAGATAACGTTCTTGAATAATCTGGGCAACTTCAGGCTTAGATTTGACATACTCAACTGCTAGTTGAGTAGCTTTGGTATGACGCAGTCCATCTTCTATATCGTAAACGGAATCTGTTTGAGAGGGATCTCTTAATATAGAAACCACTCCTTTTAAGGTATTCAAAAAATCTAAATTAAAGGCTTGTAACTTAGGTAACATAAAGTTTCCTCAAAACAATTTTTGATGAGATGGGAAAATTATGACAAATATCCATTGATTTTGCTATTGAAGCCGTAGACTTGACGGCTGCCAGCAAAGGAGACTAATTCAACTTCTTTTTCATCCCCAGGCTCAAACCGGACTGCTGTGCCGGCAGGAATATTAAGGCGCATTCCTCGTGCGGTTTCACGTTCAAAATTTAAAGACTCATTCACTTCATAAAAGTGGAAGTGGGAACCCACTTGAATGGGGCGATCTCCGGTGTTAGCGACAGGCAACCGTACGGTGTTACGTCCTGAATTTAATTCAATTTCCCCGTCTTGGGCAATAATTTCCCCTGGAATCATCGGTATCCTCTTATAGGTATTTGTGTGTCATCGGCGTTACGCTTATCATTCCCAATTATGGCCGGCATTAGAATTAATCGTACGGCTAACAGGGGCAGGTTTGTGAGTCTCGCCGACATGACACCAGTTTCTCACTTCCGGCGTGAAATCGCTACCTGCCGGCACCATTATTTCACTGGAAATAAAAAACCCGTTCTTGATTAGAAAACGGGCGACTTTTATATGAAGTATCTAATTTTGATTTTTTCCAGTCTGTCTAGGCAGCAACTGCCACCTTTGCTGGCGACGGCGTTTCATGTTCCACCCGGAATACATTCGCATAGAGGTTAGCGAGAATTTGTTTTCCCTCTTGCGTAAGGTCTAAATAAAGAAGTGCGTCCTGAATGTAAGGATAAACAACGTTCCAGTAAAACTTCGGGTAGTTCTTTCGTAAATCTCCGGGATGGCGATATCCTAATATTTTATCCTGGCCGGTTTCTACAAATTCGTAAAAGAGAGCGCTAATCTTTTGTAAGTAGCGCGGATCGCTTAACTGACCGATCAGATCGGCAGCGCGAACCAGTCCCGGATAGTTGATGGTATCTTGATGATCTTCATCTTTGGGTACAGGGAAACGCGTGAGTTCAATATTACCCTTGATCACCTCAGCATCTATTAGCAGGTGACCCCCAAACCTTTCGTTAATAAAAAGTTTGCCCCGATCCACATGATAAGGTGTAAGACTGGCATCGGTTGAGCCTACCGGCAAGTTCACTAATTTGCCATCAATGCCGGTGGCGTATAACCTTTCTGCGTCTTTGTCTTGCCGGCAAACACCTTTAACATATCCGATGTCATGGCATAACAAAGAAATAGTGAAGTGCAGCCAATCTTCGCAGGAAACCCCTCCTTCACGGATGTGCTTGCCTCGCAAAATTTCCTGCCCGACTAAGGTGACTAAGATTGTATGTTCGACGTTGTGATAAAGGGCGTCGCTGTTTGCGATATTTTCTAAGGCCATGTTGCCGGCCCAAGCAATAATATCTGCATAGTCTGGCTTGTACCCCCCGTAGGTGCGTTTGTAGCCAGTCTGCAATTTTTCAACAAAGGCGCTTATCAGGAGTTCTGTGCCATTAAACATTTGATTTCCTCCCCCCATCACAGGAGTGTTACCACTCATTCAAATTAGTATAAAGTTAAATTCATAAATAGAAGTCTAGCACTCGTTCTTTAGGGAGGTTTTTTCGATTTAATCTGCCAGACCCAGCCATCCCCGGCGCACTGCGTAGAGCAAGCGGTTGATCAGCCTATAGTCTTGGGTACTGATACGATCAGTCAATAAGAGCGCTCGGATCTCCTCTCTCTGACATACCTTTAATGTACCAGTTTCCCAAACCTCGAAAGAGATTTCCGTAAGGCTAAATTGTGGTAGGGGATTTAAAAACTGCATGATGTTATATAAAACTCAACACCTCTATAATGCGTCATTTTTCTGCATAATCCTGTGATTAAAATCTGTAAAACGCTGTGACACTTACCTGCAACATTTGTGAGGTAAATCTCTAGTAACTGGCGATCTAAATCTGGCAGGATTGGTGATACTTATCACTGGCTCAGCTTCTCAGGGTGTGTGATCGCTCTTGTCTTTTGTGCCGGCTTTTGCGAAATGATTGAGAAAATTGAGAGAATTATTGAGCCATGTCAGATTATCCTACACCCGCACTCGTGATGTTAACGCTCACACAACGGTTGCCGGCAAACCCAGGGGCAATTGTGATGTTAACCCTTGCTCTCACAGCCGAGGAACGCTGTCGTAGCCGCTACCGGCTGGAAACGCCTGAGCTATCAGTATCGCTGCAACTGCCACGAGGAACGGTGTTACACGATGGCGATCTTTTGCAACCGGCAAATGGTGAGCAGTTCGTGCGAGTTGTGGCCAAACCAGAGCCGGTGTACACTGTGAGCGGTCAAACTCCCTTAGATTTGTTGCGTGCTGCCTATCATTTGGGCAATCGTCATGTGCCTTTAGAAATCACATCCACTTATTTAAAATTAGCACCCGATCCGGTACTGCGGTCAATGCTAGAGCAACTGGGGATTGAGGTGCGGGAGGAAATATCGCCCTTTCAGCCGGAAGCCGGTGCTTATGGGCATAGTCATTGAGTGCCGAGTGGGGGAGAGTTAGAGAGTATTGTTTATTATTTGTTAACTATGCCCAATGCCCCATTCCCCATTCATGTTAAATAATTTAGCACTTTTAAATTTGTTACAGTTGGCGAGTCCGACGTTGCCAGTGGGAGCTTATAGCTATTCGGAAGGACTAGAAACGCTAGTTAGTAATGGTACGATTGACAGCCGGCAGAGTTTAGAAAACTGGATATTGCACTCTCTAAAATCTGGGGGAATTCGGCTGGAAGCAGCAATGATGGTACGTGCTTATCGGGCTGCTGAAGTTGGGGATCTGGATGGCTTAAAATATTGGAATGCTTGGGCAACAGCGGCAAGAGAAACGGAAGAGTTGCGGCAGCAAAGTTTGCAGATGGGAAGTGCTTTAAACCGGCTGCTTAGGGCAATGCAGCCGCAGTTGGATGTTTGCTTGAGTGCTTGCGGGAATCCTTGTAATTTTGCAATGGCTTTTGGGATCGCGGCTCAATTTTGGCAGATTGATTGTGAAGCGGCTGTGCTAGGTTATCTACACAGTTGGGCGTCCAATTTAATCGGTGCCGGTGTTAAACTGATTCCCCTCGGTCAAACTGCCGGCCAACAGTTATTACTGAGTTTATATCCAAATTTAATTGCAGCTACTCAAGAAATTTTATGCTGGGAAGATGACGATTTAAGCGTTTGTAGTTGGGGCTTGTCTCTGGCGAGTATGAACCATGAAACGCTTTACACTCGGCTATTTCGTAGTTAAAACTCTCTAATTTTTTAAAGGTGAAAACTCATGGATGAATCCACACTTGCTCAATTAAAGCGAATCTCACAAAGTGTCAACTTAGTAGCAGCACAAGGACGGGAAGTGGTTACAGTTGGGCCTTTTCAAGCACTGCTCGATCCGTCTACAGATATGATTTGGCTCAACTATGCGGTTCCCATCGCCCCGTTAGGAAGCGCTAGAGAGGTTGCTGAAGCACTGACAGAACTGCGGCGTGTGTTTGCTGATCGCCACCGTACCATCCGCTTTGAGTTTATAGAGGCACTTTGGCCGGCACTTCCTGGGGCATTAGAAGAGGCCGGTTTGCAGCTACAGGGACGTCAACCGCTGATGCTGTGTACACCTGCTGATTTCCAACCATTTAACGCCCCTGATGTGCGGGTGCAACGGCTCACTAACACCGACAAAGATATTCTCACAGAGTATTTATCCATACAAAGCGAAAGTTTCAACTCTGGAGAGGCCAATGAATTTCCATCTACAGAGATGGTCGAGCAGTTGCGCGAACATTTGCAGCGTGGCAGTTGGCGATGCGCGATGGCAACTCTTGAGGGAATGCCGGCAGGCGGTGGCTGTATAACGCCCTTGGAAGGGCTTTGTGAGCTTGTCGGTGTCGGGACATTACCCTCGATGCGTCGGCGGGGTGTGGCGGCTACGCTGTGCAGCTTTCTGGTGCAAGATCATTTTGACTGTGGGGGCGATTTGGTTTGGCTTTCTGCCGGCGATGCTGTTTCTCAAGCACTTTACCAAAAGATTGGATTTAGCGTGGTCAATACGCAGTTAAACTATATTGATGCGGAGAAAAATCTTGCTACTTAAAGCTTAAAATATCAAAGCTAATAATGGTCTAAACCGTAATTTTTTCCTTTATCATCTCACACCTATGCCCCATGCCCCACGCCCAAAGAACTTATGTCTTTAAAAGTAAATTAGTATAAATTCTTATGAGTGCATTTCGTGTAGGAATTGCCGGCCCTGTTGGATCGGGAAAAACTGCTTTAGTTGATGCTTTATGCAAGGCGATGCGGCAGCAGTACAAAATTGCGGTTGTTACGAATGATATTTACACCCAAGAAGACGCTCAATTTTTGGTTCGCTCTCAAGCGTTAGAACAGGAACGCATTGTAGGAGTAGAAACCGGCGGCTGTCCCCATACTGCTATTCGCGAGGATGCTTCGATTAATTTGGTGGCGATTGAACAGTTGGAGGTGCGGTTTTCAGACTTAGATTTAGTATTTGTAGAAAGTGGGGGAGATAATCTCGCCTCAACGTTCAGTCCTGAGTTAGTTGATTTAACGATTTATGTGATTGATGTGGCTGCCGGCGACAAAATTCCTCGCAAAGGTGGCCCTGGAATTACCAAGTCAGATTTGCTAGTTATTAATAAGATTGACTTGGCTCCTTATGTTGGGGCCGACTTGGGTGTAATGGAACGCGATACTAAAAGAATGAGAGGAGAAAAACCGTTTGTTTTTGCTAATTTAAAAAGTCAGGAAGGACTAAAAATTGTGGTTAACTTTATCCGTTATCATCTAAGCTAATTTCTGTTTTGTAGGACGGGGAAAATGCCCATCCTACAAAGGTGGCAGATTTAGCTTATTAGAACGTAAATGTGGTGCGGAGTGTCCCGACATACATCGTTTTGTTTTCGTTGTTGTGTTCAGGATCGAGAATGACCATTAAACCTGGGGTAATGCCGATATTGTCTGTAATTTGATAGCGATAAAACGCTTCTAAATGTAAAGAGGAATCTCTATCTTCAGCAACATCACTATTGGTTATTTTTGGCGGCATTCCCACGACAATTCCCCCTAAGCTACCTTCTTTACCAAGGTCTGGAAAAGCTAAAGTAAGTGCCCAGTTTAAAATCGTGGCCTCGTCTCCCCGGTTTGCAACTCTCACTCCATTACTAAAAGCATTATTTTGAGCAGTTGCTTCTGTCCTACCAACCCAACCGCCTAAAACAAATCTGGGACTGAGTCGCCAAGTCGCTTCTATGCCATAAGAATCTAATGAAGTGGCAACATCTCCAAAGGGTTTTTCTGCTAAGGCGCTGCCAACTCCACCGGCAGTGCTGACATTATTATTTGCCACATCTTCTCCGGTAAAATAAGAGCGCACATAAGTCAAACCTAAACCTATACTTTCGGTGGGTTGCACAGTTACTTGCGCGATCGCACCAAAAGTCCCATTAAAAAATCCGCGTTTAGGACTCGGATCGCCACCTGAAAGATAATTGCCGGCTAAATAACCTACAGATACACCTAATCTTTTGCTGAAATTATAGGTGGCTCCCGCACCTACACCGGCACCACTCAGCCGATAAATAGGGTTACGCTGTCCAAATTGAGAGATAGTTCCTAGGGCAGCGCCGCCATAATCTAGGGCGTTGAGTGATGGGGCAAAATCATCGAGTTTACCGCCGGCAAATTCGATTAAAACGTTGCCTTTGTCGCCGAGAGGAAAGTTATACCAACCTAAATCAATGTCGAAATTATTGCCATTACCTCTATCTGGGTGGAGTCGCGCCATATTTGTGCCGGCAGCAGCACCTAAATTAGGAGTATTCGATGCGTATAAGCGAACTAATAAGCTATCTTTGCCCGTGAAACTTGTAATAAAATTGAGCCGCACTCGCTCAGATAAAGTGGGTACTGCGTTTCTGCCGGTGTCGATTTCTCCGATTATGTCGCTGGCAGCAAATACGACTTCTCCAACAAGTTTTGTGGTTGTAGAGAATTGATTGGCTTCTAATTCCGATGTACGGGCTTCTAAAGCGTCAATCCGATTTCTTAGAGTAGCTAGCTCACCTTGAAATTCTTCAAGCAGCCGGTTAAGAATTGCTAAATCTTCTTGGGTGACGAAGTCTCCCCCTGGCTGAATAAGCTGGGTAATGGCTTCCAAACAGGCATTTAAACCGGCAGCAAATTCATATCGCGTGATGGCGCGGTTTCCTCGAAATGTTCCATCGGGATATCCAGCGATACAGCCATATCGTTCAACTAAATTTTGTAAAGCTTGAAATGCCCAATCAGTCGGTTGCACATCAGACAGTTGGGAAACAGATGTTACTTGCTCCATTTCCTGATTTTCTACAGGAGTTTCGGCATTTTCTATTTGAGGGCTATCAAGATTTAATGGCTCATTTAGTGCGGGCATTTCTTCAACTGCTGCCGGCTCGATTGCGCTATCCTCAGATTTAATTGGCGACTCAAGAATTTGTAACTTTTTTGGAGATTCTTCAGCAATTGTCGCCATTGAAACACCCAGCACAGAGATTAAAATTGCAGGGCTAATGAGCAACAATCGCCACAAAACTTTATGCATTTTTCTCACACCCGGACACAGAGATGAATAGCGAAAAAAATAGCAAAAGCTGCTTTAGGATAATGTAGTCCAAGCTACAAGATCGCTTAACAGATCGAAGGCTGGGGAAGGCTGGTTGCGCTGGCAGTAGAATGATTAAAAATCCATAAACAGTGCAAAAGAAAGTGAAATTAGAACATCTAGACTGCTCACACTTCAGCGTTGGTAAGGCTTTGCCAATAGTAAAAATTAGTTTAAGTCTTGGGACACTTGTTAGAAAAATTAGAATTTTGTAGTAAAGATTACAATTTTTTGTAAGAAGCAAGGTTTATTATCACACGTTATATGTAGCGTCCATCTATCCTTTGGATTAATAAAGATATGGTAAGGCGATTAGGCCGGCGTAAATTTTTGCTCTATGGTTCCGCAACTCTAGGAACCAGTATTTTCTTGAAAGCTTGTAGCGGATCGCCGACACAGAGTGGAACAAATGCCACGACGACAGGGACTTCTCCCTCTCCAAGCGCTACAACAGTTGCCGCTGCTAGTGGGGACACCATCAAAGTAGGCATTCTTCACTCACTCACCGGCACGATGGGAATTAGTGAAAAAAGCGTCGTTGATGCTGAACAACTCGCTATAGAAGAGATTAACAAAGCCGGTGGTGTTCTGGGCAAACAGATCCAAGCAGTTGTAGAAGATGGGCAATCAGATTGGCCAACTTTTGCAGAGAAAGCGAGAAAGCTGATAGAACAGGATAAAGTTGTTACTGTTTTTGGTTGCTGGACTTCTGCAAGTCGTAAAGCAGTGCTGCCGGTGTTTGAGCAGAAAAATCATATGCTCTGGTATCCCGTGCAGTACGAAGGTCAAGAGTGCTCCAAAAATGTTTTTTACACAGGTGCCGCACCAAATCAGCAAATCGAGCCGGCGGTTGATTGGCTATTAGAAAATAAAGGCAAAAGGTTCTTTTTAGTTGGCTCTGACTACGTTTTTCCCCGCACAGCTAATACCATTATTAAAGCCCAGCTAGAAGCCAAAGGTGGCGAAACAGTTGGTGAAGATTACTTAACACTAGGAAGTACAGAAGTAACGCCGCTGATTACCAAGATTAAAGCAGCTTTGCCCGATGGCGGCGTAATTTTTAACACCCTAAATGGCGATAGTAACGTTGCTTTCTTCAAACAATTGCAAGGTGCCGGTTTGAGTCCGGATAAGTATCCGACAATGTCGGTCAGTATTGCTGAAGAAGAAGTCAAAGCCATCGGTGTAGAGTATCTCAAAGGCCACTATGCCGCCTGGAATTACTTCCAAACTGTAGATACCCCTGCTAACAAGAAATTTGTGGAAGCGTTCAAGGCAAAATATGGGGCTGATCGGGTAACCAATGACCCAATGGAAGCAGCTTATATTATGGTTTACTTGTGGAAACAAGCCGTTGAGAAAGCGAAAACACCTGATGATTTAGAATTAGTGAGAGCTGCGGCTTTAGGACAGACTTTTGATGCGCCTGGAGGATTAGTCACATTAGACAATAATCATCATTTAGCTAAAGTCGTGCGCTTAGGGCAAGTCAGGGATGATGGTTTGTTTGAGATTGTTTACTCTACAGCTAAAGCAGTTGAGCCTTTACCCTGGAATCAATTTGTGAAAGACACGAAGGGCTTCGCTTGTGATTGGTCAGATCCAGCAAAAGGTGGAAAATACAAGAAAGCCTAAAATCTAAAAATTTAGGTTCTTTAACCGCAGATTCACAAATAAAACACAGAAAATTTTAATAAAATATCTGTGTTTATCTGCGGTTAAAAACTAAACTAGAATTTTTAATGTTAATTCAACTCCTACTTCCTCTTCAAACTAGGCTAAGTGGACTACAAACGAACCCCACAAGAAAAGATAAAACTCGGAGAAAAATTCCGTGAACAATTTAGCTCTGCAAGTCATTGATGGTTTATTTAATGGAATAAGTATTGGCGCAGTCTTATTAATTGCGGCTCTGGGGTTAGCAATTATCTTTGGCTTGATGGGCGTAATTAACATGGCTCACGGCGAGTTAATGATGCTGGGAGCTTATACAACTTTTGTGGTGCAAAATGCCTTCAAGATATTGGGTACACCTTGGTCGGAATTATATATTTTCTTTGCATTAATTTCTGCGTTCTTAGTAACGGCATTAGCAGGTTTAATCTTAGAAAAAGGGGTCATTCGCTACCTTTACGGTCGTCCTTTAGAAACACTGCTGGCGACTTGGGGAGTTAGCTTGATTTTACAACAATTTGTCCGCAGTGTTAACTGGGTACTTGTGGTTGGAATTGGGGTATTTTGCCTCCTATTTTTTGGGGCAATGTGGTTGCTAAACCGGCAAGGTATTATAAATCAAGTTCGCAACAGAGCAATTGCCGTCATATTACCTTTGTCATTAGGAATTAGCTGGGCGGCTGCTCAAGTTTTAGCTCAAACTTATCAATTAGCCGTAATCAAGCCGTGGTTTGGTGCCCAAAACGTCAATGTCACAGCACCGGCTTGGCTGCGAGGTTGGTGGGAGCCGGCAACAAATTTGAGGTTGCCTTATGCACGGCTATTTATTATTGCGCTAACGGTTATTTGTGTAATAGGAATTTACCAGTTTTTAAACCGTTCGGCTTGGGGATTACGAATTCGCGCAGTGATGCAAAATCGCAACATGAGCGCGTGTTTGGGAATTCCCACAAAAAAGGTAGATGCCTTGACATTTGCACTCGGTTCTGGACTAGCTGGGGTTGCCGGTTGTGCAATTAGTTTATTAGGTTCTGTCGGGCCAAATACAGGTCAGAATTATGTAGTAGATACGTTTATGGTGGTCGTCGTGGGTGGGGTTGGTAAGTTAGTCGGCAGTATTGTAGCTGCACTTACGATTGGGACAGTTAGTTACTTAATGGGTTCAGGTACACTAGCAGCTTTGTTCAAGCCGGTGCCATATTTGGCTGATATTTTTGCCTTTTTTTCAACAACAAGTATGGCAAAAGTAATGGTTTTTGCACTAATTATTGCTTTCTTACAAGTGAAGCCGGCAGGAATTTTTCCGCAAAAAGGGCGTACCGTTGATGCTTAAGGATTCAAAATATTTAACAGGGAGAAAATAAA
The DNA here is from genome assembly GCF_014695725.1 of Microcoleus sp. FACHB-672. Lineage (NCBI taxonomy): Bacteria > Bacillati > Cyanobacteriota > Cyanophyceae > Oscillatoriales > Microcoleaceae > Microcoleus > Microcoleus sp. FACHB-672. Next base: position 123,562 of record NZ_JACJOU010000017.1, read on the forward strand.
AATGCAACAGGGGGAAAAAGGTACGAAAGTCGAAACTGAGAGTGACGACGATATAAAACCGGAAAATATAAAAGTTGAGCGTTTCTCCTTGAGAAGGAAGAAAGCGGAGGAGTGGGGAAGTAGGAGCGAGAATTCGTCACTGTTGCACTCTCTAACATCCAAACAAAACTCGCTATGGATAGAAGCCGGTGCGGTTATTGTGATTGCTGCGATCCTGATCTTTATAATGCCGGCACTTCTTACAGAGTTTCGGCTCAATTTGCTGGGGCGATTTTTAGCCCTGGCAATTGCTGCCCTCGGCATTGATTTGATTTGGGGTTACACAGGAATGTTGAGCCTAGGGCATGGCGTTTTATTTGCTTTAGGCGGTTATGCTTTGGCAATGCACTTAAAGCTGCAAATTCCCCCTGATTCAAGTATTCAGCTTCCGGAATTTATGTCGCTTTATGGTGTAACTGAACTGCCTTGGGTTTGGCAACCTTTTTACTCTTTTGGTTTCTCCGTGGCTGCCCTGATTCTGATTCCGTCAGTGGTGGCAGCATTACTCGGCTATTTAGTGTTTCGCAACCGCATCCGAGGCGTTTACTTTTCGATTCTAACGCAGGCGGCAACGATTGTATTTTTCAACTTTTTTAATGGACAGCAACAACTGATTAATGGAACCAACGGGCTAACAGATTTTAAAACTTTATTTGGGGCAGAAGTGAATGCACCTAAGACGCAGCTCGTTTTCTATTCAATTACAGTGCTGTTACTAGGAGGTGCCTATGCCTTGTGCCGATGGCTGACAAGCGGACGATTTGGACGGTTGCTGATGGCAATTCGGGATGATGAAAGTCGGGTGCGTTTTTCCGGCTACAATCCCACCGGCTTTAAAGTTTTAGTATTTGCTATCTCCGCTGCACTAGCCGGCATTTCAGGAGCAATATTTACGCTACAAACCGGCATCATTTCGCCCAAAGCAATGGATATTGCTTTTTCTATTGAAATGGTAATTTGGGTAGCAGTAGGGGGACGCGCAAGTTTAGTGGGTGCTATTGTCGGAGCAGTTGTTGTTAACTATGCAAAAAGTTTGTTAAGTGAACAATTACCCGAAGTTTGGCTATTTTTTCAAGGCGCACTGTTTTTAATTGTGGTAATGGTACTTCCGAATGGTTTAGTGGGTTGGCTTCGTTACCAAGCTATCGAGCAAATCCGGGAGTTCTTTGGATTCCGCAAACAAGTCGCCACCTATCCTAGGCTAGAAGAAGATCCAGAAGTGCGGCAGGAACGAGAAAAGATAGGGACTGGGGAATAAAAAATAAAAGCCGACTGAGGTACAGTGTGAACGAAAAAATTCTGGAAATTGAAAATTTAACCGTTAGTTTTGATGGATTTAAAGCGCTTAACCAGCTCAATTTTAGTATGGATGCTGGGGAGTTGCGCGTTGTTATTGGCCCAAATGGGGCGGGAAAAACCACGTTTTTAGATGTCATCACCGGCAAAGTAAAACCTACTATTGGAAGAGTTTTATTTAAAGGTAAAAACTTACGCTCCCTCTCTGAAGATAAAATCGCTCGATTCGGCATCGGCAGAAAGTTTCAAACGCCACGCGTTTACCTAAATTTAACGCCTCGTGAAAATTTAGAGTTAGCCGGCAACCGCAATAAAAATGTCTTGACGACTTTGTTTAAAAAGCCCCCAATATCTGAACGGAGAAATGTTAATCAGTTATTAGAAACAATTGGGTTAGTCGCCAAAGCAGATATTCATGCCGGCTTACTGTCTCACGGGGAAAAACAGTGGTTAGAAATTGGAATGCTCGTTGCTCAAGCCCCAGATTTACTGTTAGTCGATGAGCCGGTTGCCGGTTTGACGGATGAAGAAACAGAATTAACCGGCAATTTACTTCTCTCCCTCGCAGAAAGTCACTCGATTATTGTCATTGAGCATGATATGGAGTTTGTGCGGCAAATTGCTCGTAAAGTAACCGTTTTACATGAAGGTTCGCTCTTGTGTGAGGGCACGATTGAAGAAGTGCAAAATAACCCGCGTGTGATAGAAGTGTATTTAGGAAAACCAATGACCGATTACGAGGTAGCTTGAGGCTAAATTAATATGATGCTGCAAGTGGCTGGATTGAATGTCTATTACGGCGAGAGTCATATTCTTCGGGATGTAGATTTAAGCGTGCCGGCGGGCAAAATGGTGTGTCTAATTGGACGCAATGGCGTAGGCAAAACGACGCTTTTAAAAACCGTGATGGGGTTGCTCAAACCTCGCAGTGGCACGATAACTTTTGACGGCGATTTAATCAATTCCAAATCTCCAGATAAACGCGCCCGTTCAGGCATTGGATATGTACCCCAAGGACGAGAAATTATCCCGCGTTTGACGGTAAAAGAAAATTTGCTCTTGGGTTTAGAAGCAAGAAGCCGGCAAGAGAAACGGCTCACTCACAATCAAGCCATTGCTGATGAAATTTTTGAGTTATTTCCTGTCTTAAAATCAATGCTTTCTCGCATGGGTGGCGACTTGAGCGGAGGACAGCAACAGCAGCTAGCCATTGCCCGTGCGTTGATGGGAAAACCTCAATTATTGGTATTAGATGAACCTACGGAAGGCATTCAACCCTCGATTATTTTAGAAATTGAGGCAGCAGTGCGCGGCATCATCGCAGCCACAGGCATCTCTGTTTTATTAGTCGAACAACACTTGCATTTTGTCCGGCAGGCAGATTGGTATTATGCCATGCAAAAAGGCGGAATTGTCGCTTCTGGCGCTACGAGCGAACTCAGTAATGAAATTATACAAAGATTTTTAGCGGTGTAAGCCTAGACGCTGCCATCTGTTAGACAATAGAGAGTGTCGGTGGAGATGTGAGCGATTGCGTCTCTACCTTACTTATGTAATTTTAGCCCAACGATGATCCGGATGCTGGCAGAAAATTTATCCACCGGCTGGCATGGCAATCTTAGTCTAATCTACGCCAAACGTGCCGGCACAACTCAATTAATTCATAATCAAAATCAAGCACCTTTGAAAGTGCAGCGACCATTTTATCCAGAAGGGCCGGCTGTTTGTCATAGCATTATTTTGCACACCGCCGGCGGCATCGTGAGAGGCGATCACTTATCCTCAGATTTTCACCTTCAGCCAGATGCTCACGCCTTAATTACCACCGCAGCAGCCGGCAAAATTTATCGCAGTAATGAAAAGACAGCGAGACAAAACATTCAAATGCACCTAGAAGCTGGTGCTTATTTAGAATGGCTACCCCAAGAATCGATTGTCTTTAATGGTGCAATTTATCGCCAGGATTTAAGAGTTGAATTAGACCTAAAAGCAAGCTGGTTGGGATGGGAAATTACCCGCTTTGGTCGCAGTGCTAGAGGTGAACAATTTTTGCAAGGAAATTGGCGTTCCCACACGGAAATTTGGCAGCAAGGACAACCTTTGTGGATAGACCGGCAGCAGCTAACAGGCGGAGAAGAAATGTTCAATAGTCCGCATGGCTTAGCGGGACAGCCGGTGGTCGGAACACTGGCTTGGGTAGGGCAGCCGGCAACGCCAGAAATTGTAGAAAAAGCCCGCCTTTTGTGGCAAACTGCTGAACACCAAGGCGAAGCCGGAGTCAGCCGGCTCACCGCAGGACTCTTATGCCGATATCGTGGCCAGTCTACCTCTGAGGTGAGAAACTGGTTTACAGATGTTTGGCAACTGCTACGCCCATGCTTTTTAGGGCGTAGCAGCCGCCCACCGCGAGTTTGGCAAAATTAAAGGAGTTATAAATGCAACTATCACCGCAAGAAAAAGACAAATTACTAATTTTTACTGCCGGCTTGCTTGCAGAACGTCGCAAAAATAGAGGGCTAAAACTGAATCACCCAGAAGCCGTTGCTTATATTTCTGCAGCAATTTTAGAAGGGGCGAGAGATGGCCGCACTGTTGCAGATTTAATGAGTTACGGAACAACGCTGCTAACGCGGGATGATGTGATGGAAGGAGTGCCTGAAATGGTAGATGAGGTACAAGTAGAAGCAACTTTTCCTGATGGAACAAAATTGGTCACTGTGCATACCCCAATTCGTTAGCAGCGGTGCCAAAAACTTAGAGCGCACATTTTTAAATTTCCCTGACATTTGAGCCGGCAGATTCAACCAATAAAGTGAGTTCGCATCTGCCAATCACACAAATACTCTAGCCGGCTGCCAGCCTTACTTCTCGCTCACAACGAGCCGGCCATAATAAGCTATCACATTGAACTCTACCAAGCTGCTGCGGTTGTATCGGCTTATTTACAATTGCCTCCCTGACTAAGTAGCTAAAGGTTAACTTAAAGGGATGTTTTCTAACACCAGTTCTAGGCCGGTTGTCCGCCTTCGCCTCTGAAAAAATCCTGATAGCAAATATGAAAATATCCCACAGCCTCAACGGGATTGACATGGATTTTGTCCTCCAATGAACACCGACTCCCAGCAAGCATTTTCGCTTAGTGCGTGAGGGCGCATGGCTACAAATCCTGGAGAATTCAACACCCAGGTATGATGATTGACAAGTTATATAACCTAACTTTCTATAGGAAGTATAAAAACTTTGCGGGCTTTGTCAACCGCCAAGGCAACAAATTTTAGGGCTATTTGGCTGTCGGGACAGTCACTCACGTGTTTAGGGAGATAGGGAGATGCCGGTACGATGCAGCTATTTGCACTGCTACTGCGTAAAATCTTTCGACGGGAGGATTTTTAATTTTCCGTAGCGATTCAGCCGACGTTGTAGCGAATTTTACCGGATGAATACGCTACATTCCTTAAGTTGCATCCCATCAGTTAACCTTTACTCCAAAAGTTCAGGTATATTTTTTTAATAAAAGTAAGTATGAGTATTCAAAAGTATTTTGTAAAAACTATCCCACTAAAATTTAGGACTACGCTCACACAAAGCCAAGTGAAGCTCTCACCAGTGCGCGGCTTGAAGGTAACAGAATATAATAAAAAGTGGAGATTTTTGAAATGCGAGAAGACTATCTTGATTCCCCCAATTCCCGAAGAATATCTGCAAATGTTAACCGCTGAACGCGGCGTGTCTGGTGCTGAGTTACAGGCTTTGCAGATGGCCCTTGGTGGCCAATCGACTGCCGAGATCGCAACAGAGTTGGGCATTAGCAACATTGCTGTCCGTAAGCGACTCGGTGAGGTGTACAGGAAATTCAATATTACAGGTGCCGGCCCAGGCAAATTAGCTGAATTAAAACATATGCTGCTGTCCATCTATCAAGGTGGATCACATCAGGCACTGTATGCAAGTTCTTCCCAGCCGGCTTCCTCAGCACCCGTTACCCTCCCCCAACGCCGAGATTTGAGCGAAGCACCAGACGTTCCCGTCTTCTATGGGCGTACACAGGAAATGGCCACCTTAGAACAGTGGCTCTTGCAAGATAAATGCCGGCTTGTCTCAGTCCTCGGCTTAGGCGGCATTGGCAAAACCACTTTATCTGTCCAAATCGCCAAACAAATTCAGGAACAGTTTGACTTTGTCATTTGGCAGTCCCTTCGCAACGCCCCGACAGCCGAAGAGTTGTTAAGTGGTTTAACCCAATTTTTATACAACCAGAAAAAACCTGACGGATTAACAGACATCAACGGTCGAGTCTCGCGGTTGATCGAGTATTTACGCAATCACAAATGTCTGCTGATTTTAGATGATTTTGAAAATGTGCTGCAAAGTGAAGAGCTAGCCGGTCATTATCGTAAAGGATACGAAGGATATGGTGAGCTACTCAAACGAATTGCAGAAACCAACCATACCAGTTGCTTAATGATCGTCTCTTCCGAGAAACCTGCCGATCTAGCTTTGCTTGAAGGAGGAAAAGTTCGTTCCTTGCCACTTATCGGTTCTGGAGAAGTTGCCATAGAAATTATCCGAGAGAAAGGCTTGTCAGGCCGGCAGCCCGAATGGAATGCCCTAATTGAGCGTTATGGGGGCAATCCACTAGCCATTAAAATCATGTCTTCAACCATTAAAGAATTGTTTAATGGAAATGTTGCAGACTTCTTAAAAAATACGCTATTTCTGGGAGATATTCGATATTTACTCGACCAGCAGTTTGTGAGACTGTCTGATTCCGAAAAAGAAATTATGTATTGGTTAGCAATTGAAGGCAATCCCCTAGACATTACTACCTTGAGGGAAGAAAGTTTGTTTCCTGTCTCGCCCTCAGAGTTGCTCACAACACTTGCTTCTTTAGATCGGCGGTCACTGATCGAAAAAATAACGGAAAAAGGTGAAACATTATTTACGCTTCAGCCGTTAATTATGAAGTATGTAGTCAGCCAATTTGTGGAGCAAGTGATAGATGAAATTCGAGAAGTGGTTAAAACGCAAAAACCTGAAAGATTAGCCCTCTTGAAAAGTCATGCATTGAACCCAAATGAAAGTTTGCCAGATATTAACGAGCTTCCTGATGTTTTGAAATTAGTGAAGCAAAAACTGGAAACAATGCTGTATAGCAACCCAGCATTTGTTGAAGATCAGATTAATGGTCTAAAGCAAGTTTTATCAAAACTTGAAGGAAAATCTCGACGGGAAGTTAAATATGCCGAGGACAATATTCGTACACTGCTCACGATTCTTAAGGAAGAGATAAGCGTGTGAGTTACTGCATCAACCCCAGATGTCCTAATTGCGAAAATCCAGACAATCTGGAAACTTGCCAGAGTTGCGGTTCCAGCTTGCTGATCAATGACCGATATCGCGTCGTGAAACCGTTGCGGGAACTCAACCCAGCTTATCCGACCGATATTTATGAGGTTAAAGATTTGGGTGGGGTTGATGACTGGGGAACCTTAAAGGTTCTGAAAGTTTTGAAATTCAATAACCCGGAACTCATGCGTCTGTTTAAGGAAGAAGCACGCGCTTTGATGTTTTTAAGGCATCGAGGAATTCCTAGAGTTGAGCCGGATGATTATTTCACATTTTCTCCTAACACCGGCAAGCAATTACCCTGCTTAGTTATGGAGAAAATAGAGGGAGAAAACTTAGCAGATTGGTTAGATAATAACGGCCCGATTTCCAAAAAAGAAGCGCTGGACTGGTTGCAGCAGCTCACAGAAATTTTGGATCGGGTACACGAACAAAACCTTTTGCACCGAGATATTAAACCCTCTAATATCATTCGCAAACCAAATGGCCGGCTGGCTTTGATAGACTTTGGCACGGTTAAAGTCGGGAATGACGGTGGAACCAGAGTTGGGACAACTGGATACGCAGCACCAGAGCAAGTAATTGGCCAATCAGGGCCACGCTCAGATTTCTATGCTTTGGGGCGCACTTTTGTGCATTTACTCACCGGCATCCCCCCACAAGAGTTTAGTACCGATTCCAATCCAGAAACCATCAATTGGCGCGAAAGTGTCAAGGGTTTAAAACCTTGGACGCCGCTTTCAAAAGGTTTAGCAGATTTAATTGATGAGCTGAAGGAACCGGAACCTAAGAACCGGCCAGAAAATACCTGGGAAATCTCTAAACGCCTAGAAAGCATTGCTAAAGCTTCAGACACGCCTAACTCTGGTTTCCGAAAGTTAAAAGCAGCACTGCTATCTTTAGGATTGATCACTTTCCCTCTAATCGCTCCTCAAATTCCCGTTCTAGTTAATCACTTTTTGTTTCCGAAATTAGATTCTTTTTTTGTCTCACTTGGTGCTGTAAACCTTGGAGAAAAGAATTACAAAAGCGCGAAGATGTACTACAATTTAGCGCTCAAAGTCAACCCTAATTCTGGAGCAGCTCGCTATAGCCTCGGAATGATTTGTGAAGTTTGGGAAGATTATAAGTGTGCCAAAAATCAATACTCGATTGCTACCACGCTCAACGATAACAATGTTGCTACTGCTGCTATCAGTAACTTAAGTCGCTTGCAAATTTTGGATGGAGACAGTGCCAAAGCTGTCGATCTACTCATGCCTAATTTAGAACGAGCTGAACACCCCAGAGTGAAAGCCGCCTTGTACAAAAACTTTGGTTGGGCTAGGTTTGAGCAAACTCGCTATGGCGAAGCAGAGACTAGCTTGCGAAAAGCCATTGAATTAGGGGACAAATGGGCGTCTCCTCACTGCTTACTCGCACAGGTATTAGAAGCCCAAAAGAGAAATCTAGCCTCACTGGTGGAATGGACGAACTGCCTTAACTATCTTTCTGGAGGTAGCCCGGAGGAGGACAATCTCTGGAAGAGTATGGCACGTCAACGTTTGAAAGACGTAGAAAAGAAACCCTGAAATCTAGGGTGTTGAGGCGATCGCGTTATTAATAAAAGACAATCAACGATTAGTCGGCAGCAACGAGCAAACTCTCTGAATTCCACCCAAGATGAAGCTCAAAATGGTTGGGTTCTGCCTTCGTGCCGGCATCAGGGTTTTGCTCAATTTCCTCCCTCTCTAATTCCTTATCTCGCTCAGATATATCTACTTCATCAAAGATTTCCAACTCTACATCGATTTCCACCGGCTCTAGCTTTTCATCCTCCTCATCCCCCAAACCGCTCGCTGTAAAAATCGCTTTCATAATAAAGGTTGGTAGCTGTGGCGGTTGTGGTTTTTTATCCCACACCATTTGAGCCACAGAACATTTTTTGGCAACAATATTAAACCAAGTCATTATAGAATCTTCCTTCTATCAAGAGCGAGCTTGTTGTTAATTACCTGGTTGAAAATAAAAGGTCGCGCAGCACTGTCTCACACTTATTAAGTAATGTGAGTTACATGAGGGGTTATAGCACCCAATCATTGTCTGATTGTCTAGTTGCTCTCCAAAGACTGTTCAGCGACCAATTTTTTCAAGCACACATCCAAAAATAAAAGTGAGAAGAAGCAAGGGAGGATGAGAACAGAAAGAATTCCTCTTTACTGCCGCAGACTTCACCATTTATCTTTTATGAAGCTGGATTGATATCCCCTAATTTTTCTTAAGCTCACTTTTTATCTTTAGCGTTTATATGTTATGTATTAAAAATATATGTTTCAATATAGTTTCCTAAAACTAAAAGTCCTTCGTGAGCTGAATATTATACAAATTGAGAAAAATCCTTTTTTAGTGAGATTCAATCAAAACCGGCTAGGGGTGCCGGTTGAGAGTTCCGAAGGTTGGTTCAACTGACATAGTCGTTCTCAGGACTCGCCGGCTCAGGCTTCGTGCCGGCATTGTGATATCTAAGTTATGGAAAGTATTCACGGTTACACAAGACTCGCACTAGACGGTGATAGTAAAATGCAGTGCTAGTTGAGCAGTAAACACATAAAACGAAGGAGCCAGAACTTTGAGAAAGGTAGAAGCCATTATTCGGCCATTTAAGCTAGACGAAGTCAAGATTGCCCTTGTCAACGCCGGCATCGTCGGGATGACTGTTTCCGAAGTCCGGGGCTTTGGGCGTCAAAAAGGACAAACCGAGCGCTATCGCGGTTCCGAGTACACCGTTGAGTTTCTACAGAAGCTCAAAGTCGAAATCGTTGTTGAAGATGACCAAGTCGATATGGTTGTAGACAAAATCATCGCTGCCTCGCGCACCGGCGAAATTGGAGACGGCAAGATTTTCATCTCGCCGGTTGATCAAATCATCCGAATTCGTACAGGAGAAAAGAACCAAGAAGCGATTTAACGGCTTAAGGCTGGGGCTGGAGGCTAGCATACCCCCAGTCCCGACTCATTCCTGCATCAGTTGCTGGATTTGGGGGAGCAGCGCTTGAAAGGCTTTGCCCCGATGGCTGCACTGTCGCTTCAACTCAGGCGTCATTTCCGCAAAAGTTAACTGCTGTGCCGGCACAAAGAAAATTGGATCGTAGCCAAATCCGCCTGTACCCCTTGGCGCGTGGAGAATTTCGCCCCGGCAAATCCCCTCCACTTGCAAGGCAATTCCTCCATCAGGATCGGCAATGGCGATGGCACAGACAAATTGAGCCTGCCGATTCGTTTCATCGCCCAATTCCCGCAGCAGCCGGCTAATTCGATCCGCATCTGTTTTGCCATAACGCGCCGAGTACACTCCGGGCACACCGGCAAGCGCATCCACGGATAAACCAGAATCATCAGCAATTGCCCATTCTCCGGTTGCTTTAGCCACCTCAGACGCTTTTAGGCAAGCATTTGCCATAAACGTCTCGCCGGTTTCTTCAACATCCAATTCATCGGGTTTCAGGCGTAATTCCCAACCGAGATCAGACAAATACGCCTGCATTTCCTTCAACTTACCGGGATTGCCGGTGGCGACAACGAGCAATTTTGGATTTGTCATTGGTTAGTTTTTCGTTATTAAAATCGATTCGCCCACTCTTTTGCCCATGCCAACGTGTGACGCACTTGCTCAAGCGTTGCCGCTTCGCAGTATAGGCGCAACACCGGCTCAGTCCCGCTAAAGCGAATCAGCAGCCAGCTATCATCCGCTAAACGAAACTTATAACCATCAATGGGATTACAATCCACCACCGGCTGACCGGCTATTTCTTGCAATGGCTGCTTTTGCAGTTGTTCTAGCAGACGCGATCTCACCTCCATACTCGCCAACGGTAGATCGATGCGATCATAAGCAGCCGTAAAGCCGGTTTCTTCCTGTAGCCGGTAGTATATTTCGCCTAAATCTTGACCCGATTCCACAACCGCTTCCAGCAGGTAAAGCGCTGACAGCAAAGCATCTCGTTCCGGAATGTGCGTCCCGTAGCCAATTCCCCCCGACTCTTCACCGCCAACTAACACCGGCACCTCTAGCATCCGATCCCCAATGTACTTGTAGCCGATGGGCGTTTCATAAATCGGCAAATCGTATAAAGCCGCAACGCGAGGAATTAAATCGGAACCACTCACCGTTTTTACAACTTCCCCCTTCCATCCCCGGCGTTTCGCTAAGTGATCAATCAGAATTGGGATTAAAATTTGAGAGCTGAGAAAATTGCCTTGAGCATCCACAGCCGCGATCCGGTCGCTATCGCCATCAAACACAAATCCAATCGCTAAACGCTCTCCACTTCCCTCACCCCCTCGTCGGTGGGTTCGCATCACTCGAAATAACTGAGAAAGATAGCGAGGCAACGGTTCCGGCGCACCTCCATCAAATAGGGGATCGCGGTTGCTGTTAATTTCTTGCACCGGCATCTCTAACAACTGGTTTAACCCGCTGGCAGCCGCACCGTGCATCACATCTGCAAAAACCGTGAGTTTTCCTTGGGAGATCGCATCCTGAATCCGCGAGATATCCACCTTTGCCCTTAGCCCCTCACAGTAACTCGGCCAGGGATTGAACATTTCTAGTTTTCCCGCAGTTATCGGCTGCTCATTCTGTGCCGGTGATTCTCCTTCCAACCGGGCTTCAATCTGTTTTGTCACCTCTGGCGACACCGAACCCCCAAAATATCCCTTGACTTTTAATCCTAAATATGCAGCAGGGTTGTGGCTGGCAGTCAAGACGATTGCACCTAGGGCATTTTTTTGCTTAGCTGCCCAACTAAACGCCGGAGTCGGGGCATAACCGTCTGAGAGCAATACATCGAATCCTGCCGCTTGGACAGCCTCAGCAGCCGCCTTGGCGAAGTCTTCAGCCAGAAAGCGCCGGTCATACCCAACTATGACGCTACGGCTGCCGGTGGTGTCGCCATAGATGTCTGCTAAGACTTGTGCGGCCACCGGCGCAACTCGTACCACACGCTCAAAGGTGAAATCTGCCGCAATCACGCCCCGCCAGCCGTCTGTACCAAACTTGATTGGAGTAACAGATGCCGGCACAGAGGAAGGTTGAACCATGATTAAATTTGCCTCGCTTACATTTATGACACCAGTTTTTCATGGCTTCTCCACATTATAAAAATGGGCGCTCCTCTCAAAGCATCGAGCAAAAGAAAAAAAATGCGTTATGTAAATTTTTTTGCGCTCAAAAGCAGAATTTTTAATCCCAAAATCTCCAAATCCTGGCTCCAGCAAAACTCAAAACCCATAGAAAATAGGCTTTTCCAGATCATCTGCCAAATCTTGATATAGGATGGTTTGCTGGGGCTGGGTATAATTTACCCCTGTGGTTGCTATAGGAGCAAGGTGTCGGATATGGCCAACATAATTGGAGATACGCTCGATAACTCCGTCATCGGAACTGCGGACGCTGATTTAGTTTTGGGTCTTGATGGAGCCGATACACTCTTTGGCCGTCAAACGACTGACCAGTTATTTGGCAACGCCGGCACTGACCTATTGTTTGGCGAGGACGGCAACGACATCATCTGGGGGGGTGGCGATGAAGACACCTTGTTTGCAGGAGTCGGCGATGACACTGTCTATGGAAACTTAGGTAATGACCAGGTATACGGCGAGGCCGGCCTAGATCAAGTTTTTGGAGGAATCGGTGACGATACTTTATGGGGCGGTTTGGACAATGACACCGTTTTAGGTGAAGAGGGTCTTGACACCATCTATGGAGAAGCCGGCGATGACCAGTTATTTGGCAACGGCGAGAGCGATCACCTTTTTGGCGATGACGGTGTAGACATCTTGCGCGGCGGTCAAGGAGATGACACCCTTCAGGGTGGAAACGACAATGATGTTGTCGGCGGAGATTTTGGCAACGACTATGCCAGCGGCAACAGCGGCAACGATGCCTTAACCGGCGCAGATGGCGACGACACCCTGCGCGGCGGTCGCGGCAATGACTCTCTGTTGGGCGATGATGGTAATGACTATCTGTTGGGTGACTTTGGTGAAGATACGATAACAGGGGGTGCCGGCCAAGATGTATTTGTCTTGTCTGCCAGTGCCGGCCCTGAGTACATCACTGACTACTTCGACAACCAAGATTTTATCGGCTTAGGTGATGATTTAACTTTCGCCGACCTTGAGTTCGAGGAGGGACTTAATTTAGTCTCAGAAAACGCCCTCAGCACATTTACTATCATCAACGCCCCTGGCGGTAAGCTTTTGGCAATCGTGGCAAGTCTTCCCTCTCCAGCGCAGCTGACTGAGGAGGATTTTATAAGCGTTGGTGAAACCGGCCTGGGTTCAGGTGCATTCGTTACAGCGTCTGGTGATATTATCACCACACCGACAACTCCCTAATAAGCCTTGTTATCCTGAGCCTATGCTGCCCCTCTCCCCGTGTATATTCAAAACAGCTATGAACGCCGGCACTCTTAAACTTAATTTCCGACTATGACCGGCAGATTCATTGTTTTTGAAGGGGTTGAGGGGTGTGGGAAAACCACACAGTTACAAAAATTACAGCAGTGGCTGCAAGCAGACAGCCGGTTTAAACACTGTTCTGTACTGGTTACGAGACAACCAGGAGGATCAGAACTTGGTTTGCAGTTGCGCCGGCTGCTGTTAGAACCTCGCCCCAGCGAACCGATGCAAGATCGGGCAGAATTATTTTTATATGCTGCTGATCGAGCGCAACACGTTGAGGGATTCCTCAAGCCTCAGCTAGCTGCCGGTGCGATTATTTTATGTGACCGCTACACAGATTCCACCATTGCTTATCAAGGTTATGGCCGGGGTTTAAATCTAACCGTAATAGAACAGCTTAATCAGCTAGCAACAGACGGACTGGAGAGCGATTTAACCTTTTGGCTGGATGTAGATGTAGAAATTGGTCTAGCCAGAGCCAAGCGTCGGGGAAGCGTTGATCGCATTGAGCAAGCAAATCTAGATTTCCATCGGCGAGTTCAGCAAGGATACACAAAACTTGCCAAAGCTCATCCCCAGCGAATTGTGCGAATAGATGCTGAACCCAGTCAAGAACAAGTTGCCCACCAGATTCAAACAATTTTGAATCAACACTTTTTCCCATGAACAATCGAGAATCGCTGAGAACAAATTCTAAAATTTTCTACCCCGTAGCTTCCTAAATCCAACCTTGAATTATGAGCGATTTTTTTGAACAACTCATCAGCCAAGAACCGGCAGTCGAGTTGCTAACCCAAGCAGTCGCACAGAATCGAATCGCACCGGCTTATTTATTTGCCGGCCCTGATGGGGTGGGGCGTAGTTTAGCAGCGCGGTGTTTTATCGAGCAACTCTTCTGTGTGAATCTCCCTGAACATCAAGAGATCGTCTCAGTACAAAAGCGAGTGCGTCAGGGGAATCATCCTGATTTGCTTTGGGTGGAACCGACTTATTTGCACCAAGGGAAGCGACTTTCGGCAGCAGAAGCAGCGGCAGCCAGTGTGAAGCGAAAAGCACCCCCGCAAATTCGACTGGAACAGATCCGGGAAATTAGTCAATTTCTCAGCCGGCCTCCTTTGGCAGCCTCGCGCTCGGTGGTGGTAATAGAGCGAGCGGAAACAATGGCGGAGGCGGCAGCAAATGCCTTACTGAAAACGCTGGAAGAACCGGGACAGGCGACGCTAATTTTGATCGCACCGGCATCTGAGTCTTTATTACCAACGTTGGTGTCGCGCTGTCAGCGAATACCGTTTTATCGATTATCACGAGAGGCGATGGATCAGGTACTTAGACGGCACGCTCATGAGGAAATTGTGGCAAATGAGCCGGTGATGGCACAGGCGCAGGGAAGTCCGGGAGATGCAATCACCTCGTGGCAGCAATTACAAACGATTCCCCCGGAACTGCTGCAAGCGGTAACACAAATACCCCGCACACCCCGCAAAGCTTTAGAACTGGCAAAAGAGATTGACAAAGCTTTAGATACGGAAGCGCAGTTGTGGTTGGTGGAATATTTACAGCACTGCTACTGGCAGCAACAGCTTCAAGCCGGCATGATTCATGAGTTACCTCTGCGCCGGTTGGAAACAGCCCGCCAGTATTTGCTCAATTATGCCCAGCCGCGATTAGTTTGGGAGTGTACACTTTTAGATATGTGTCAACTAGGAAAAGTTTGCTAGATAGGATTTGTACGCCAAAAAGTTGTCTTTCTTCCTTCCTCTATCTCCGCCTATTTTCTATCGCGGAAATTTAATGCTAATCCGCTAAAGGGATTGGGTGCCAGTAGAAACACGGAGACTCAAAAGTAGAAAAACATTAACTTATGATAAGAACTATAGGTAAAATACTAGATTAAGTTAATTTAATTCAGAAGCACCACTTTAGCGACAGGTAAATAGATCTATGATCCTAGAAAAAGCAATTGTAGGATTGTGCTAACCGGCAAACTGGTTATTTTAGTGGTTAACAAGTCAAACAATGGGGAATAGTCTCAGACTCCTAGGAAAAAAGTAATTGCCAATTCCTTTAAGCCCAAGAGTGAAGCTATTGGAACTCAGCCACAGTGAGCTTGCATCTACAAACAAGTCCATTTGATATTTAGGAAATTGTAAGTCAATGTCTGAAGACATTCAAAATATGGCTTTTGAAGTTTTACCCGAACCAAACGCTGATAATGCTGTGTTTTTAGAGCCGGCATCTGCCCCAATTCAGCCGGCATCTGATGTGGAATCACCTGATCACTCTAGCCGTCGAGACTCAGAACCAACAGAGGAATTAAAAGCCATCGCTAAGGCTTTAATGGTTAATTTGGCTTGGGCGATGGGAGGATTATTTAATAAAAAGTAAATGTTTTGCCGGCAGATTGAGTTTGAGCGATGTCCTTGAGCTAATATTGTGATTAATTTGCAGAAACTCACAGGTTCTCATAAATGTGGGTTCCTTGACACAGTAGAAAGAAAGCCAAGAAGCGTTAATTCTCTATCGCCGGCATATTTACACCAAACCGCTCACTGCAATAATATCAGCATCTATGAACCCACAGAAACAGGCTAATCTGACCATTAAAGAAGCACAACAAATTCTTGCACCTTTTAACTGCATAGAAACGAAATCAGTAGAGTCTGAATCGGAAAAGGTATTAATTCGTCAAGCCCTGCTTTTACTAGCCGCCCACTCTGATTACCAAATATTAGGAATTTGCGCCGGCACTCCAGAGCAAGGGCTATTAGCGCTAGAAAGCTATGCAAAAGCTTTAGGCCATGAAGCTTCCCTCGACATTTCCAAAGCTGAAGGCGCTGTTTATATTAAGTTCAACCCTCTCACAGGCTTATGTTATTTTGACTCCTACACAGGAAAACATCGAGGAGTTCTGATATCATGTCAATCTTCTTATCAAGATGGAATTAATGAAATGTATGGTCACTTACCGCTTGATTTATTTATACTAAAATAATAAAATATTCTTTAGATAAAGTTCACAGAGAATTGATAATATAATAAATTCTTAATGCACTCCTAAATTTAGGCTGTGTATATTTTTGTATAAAATAATTTAATTTATTAAAATATAGGAGACAACAAAGGAAATAAGGAATCAGGATTCTGAGTTTTTGTAACCTTTTTATAATAACGATCATACATTTTTAAACTATCCTTTGTTACCCCATTTGCAACCACGCCTAAAACAGGAAAATCAGCAGTGCTTAATCCATCTAATACTTGTGCAAGAACAGTTCGATCTGTTTGACCCATCCTCACAACTAGCACGAGTCCATCTGTATTCGCAGCCAGAAATTTACTATCGGCCACATTCAGCAGTGGTGGTGCATCATAAATAACTAAATCAAAGGCAAATTTTAACTTATTCATTAAATGTTGCATATTTTTAGATGAAAGAAATTGAGGCGCATCTGTTAGCATTTTTCCAGCAGTTAGTACCCATAAATTTTCCTCAATCTGTGATTTAGTAATCACATTATTCACTTGAATATTACTAGAAATTACATCACTTAATCCTTCTTGGGGTGCTAAAGCTAGCTGAGTGTGAATTTGAGGCCGGCGCAAGTTGGCATCCACCAATAATACTCGCTGCCCCATAACAGCCGCAGCTTGTGCTAAGTTCAACGCTACTGTAGATTTTCCATCTCCAGATGTGGCAGAACTAATCACCAAAGAGCGAATCCGCTTGTTCAACTTCAGAAAGCGAAATTTTGTGTAAAGTAAACGAAAAGCTTCTTGGAAAAATGAGGGCGTCAAGAGGTGAGACGAGTTAACTTCCTCTTCCTCTAATTCCCCTCTTAACGGCTTTACTAATTTTTGTTCATTATAAGGAATTATCCCTATAACAGGCAAACTTAGAGCATTTTTTAAATCATCAGGAGTGTGGAAAATATTGTTTAGCCGTTCCGCCAGCGCAGCTGCACCCGCGCCTAATAACAAGCCGGCGGCTCCTCCTAAAGCTAAAGTAATGGGCAGTTCTGGAGACACCGGCACCGGTATCCCTTTCATATCTTGCATAATTTCCGGTGGAGAAATCAATTCCCAAGGCACCTCCTGCTGAGCGGCTTCAACCCGCAGCACTTCTCGTTGTGTTAAGAGTTGCTTTAGCGTGTCAGTGGCTATATTTAATTCTGCTTCTAAATTTGAATGTTCGCGAACCAAAGAAGGAAATCGGCTGACTTGTTCATTTAACTGCCTTTCCGCCTCCGTAGTAGCCTTTAAGCGTACCTCTTGAACAAGAATAGTGTTTGCAGTATTGATCAACTGTTGAGCTAAATTCAAGCGAATTGAATCTTGAAAGGGTAAAGTCTTAATATTTCCCGTTTTTCCTAACACTTGTTGCGCTTCTTGATTCAACAAAGGAATTAAATTTTGCTGTTGCTCTCGCAACATTTTGAGAATAGGGCTAGTTTCATGAAATCGGGCAGATTCAATAGCAATCTTTGTTTCTATTTCTTTAAGTTTATCAAGCAACTGTTGATATCGAGGCGCTTGCGTTAAAGCAGCAGCAGCAAGTGCAGCATCAGGATCTAAACCCAAACGTTGCTGTAGCATAGTATAAAGTGACCGCTGCTGATTTAAGGTTGTTTCTGCTTCCAGTCGCTGGTTTTGAATTTGAGTAACTCGCTCAGATAGATGCTTTCCCTGAATTTGCAGATTTATAATATTAAATTGCTGCCGAAATTCCTGAATTTTTCTTTGCTGCTCATCCACCCGCCGGCGCAGATCAGGCAGTTGCTTCTCAATAAAGTTAATTCCTTCGCGGTTAGAGGTTTTGCGATCTTCAGCGCTGTAGTTAAGATAGCCCTGAGCTACTTTTTGTAAAACAAAGTTAATTTTTGCCTTATCTAAGCTGCGATATCGCACTTCTATGATTTTAGTTTTGTTGTAACGCTCGATTAATAATTGATTCTTACCGGCTTCTTTATTAAAAAGAGAGTGATAGCTAATATCTCCATATCGAGCTTGCAACTGCTCAATAATCGGAGACATGACTTTAGGACTCCACAAAACTTGTATTTGAGTCTCATAATCTAAACCGGCTGCCGGCATTTTGCTGTTAACGTTAATGGGAAGCAAGTTATTCGCTTGGCTTCCAGGCATCATTGGCTCTAACAACAACTGAAATTTGCCTTCATACTCAGGCGTTTGAGTGAAACTCCAAATTCCAACGACAGCCGTTACTCCCGTTGCCACACCGGCAATTAAAACGCCTCTGCGACGAACAATAGGTAAAACCTGACTGAGATCGAATTCTTCATCCTCATGCTTGTGCGCTTCAGACAGGTAAATCTGAGGTAATGTTTGAGGTTGCCGGTTATGAACTTTAGGCAAAGACAGCTGAGAAGATGGTTGGCTTTCTATCGTATTCATTAACTCAGCCCAGAAAATTTAAGGGAATTGAAGGATGATTTAAAAGGATGCCGGCAGATGCAACTCCTCACCCAAACCCTACTGCTTTGAGAATTAGAACAAGTTGAGAATTGGGAAAATAAACCGCAGTGGACTTAACACTTCACCCACCGTATCTGACAAGCCTGCTAAGCCAGATTTACCAACTATAACCACATCATTAGGGCGGAGAGTTGGATTATTTTGTTCATTAATTCCATTTTCAAGATCAATTTCTACACTGCGTTTAGAAACTGTGCCATTCGCATTGAGGCGAACCAGCTCCACAGTTCTTTTCCGCGCGCGGGTATTAAATCCACCTGCTGCTAGGAGTGCTTGATTTAAAGGTGTATTGGGTGGAACTTGTACAGCTCCTGGTTTGACCACTTCTCCAACTATATTGACGGTAATTGCAGCAGGTGAAAAACTAGCAGAAGCCAGCTCAGTTGCCTCTTCGGGATTCAAGGCAATTGCCGTGGGAATAACAATTGTATCGCCTTGTTGTAAAGTTACATCTTGGCGTAAATCACCAGATTGTAAAAGATCCCAAAGATTGACGTTAATGGTTTTTTCAGAACCTTCTCTTGTCATGCGGCGTACTTGAACCTGGCGGATATCAGCTAATTGCGTGATGCCGCCGGCAACTTGAATGGCTCGCGTGATCGTTGGGATAGTGCCGGTTTCATCTTCATCTGACTTAATAATATGAGATCCAGGACGAGCAACTTCACCCACAACAGCGATGCTGACAGGTTGAGTTTGATCAGCCGCAAAGTTGGCGGCAGCTAATTGAGGAGCTTCTGCTAAATTAACATCAGTAGAAGTTGGAATAACAATTGTATCGCCTTGTTGCAAAATCACATCTTGCTGAAGATCCCCACCCCTTAAGAGTTGCCATAAATCTACAGCAATTAGCTGTTCTGAACCGGCTTGTGTGGGCCGGCGAATTTGTACGCGACGAATATCAGCAGATTGCGTCACCCCGCCGGCAACTTTAATTGCCTTTGTTAAAGTGGCCCGCTCACCGGCTTCATCCACCGTTACGGTATAAGAACCGGGTTTAGAAACTTCTCCAACAACGGCAATATTTAAAGGTTGAGTTTTAGCAGCAGAAAAACTAGCAGATGCCAATCTAGGCGCTTCTGCTAAATTAGTGCTGACCGAAGTAGGAATAAAGATCATATCCCCATCTTGCAACGTTAAATCTTGACGCAAATCGCCGCCTTGCAATAGTGCCCACAAATCGATTCCAATGATTTGATCTGCACCCCTCAATTGAGGCCGGCGCACCAGCACCTGACGCAAGTTTGACGCTTGATTAATTCCCCCAGCCAGTTGAATTGCTTGGGTGATTGTAGGAAATTGAATTCCACCATTCCCATCCTCTTCGCCGGCAAGTGGAATTGTATAAGAACCGGGACGGTTTACCTCTCCAGAAATCCCAACTTTCAAAGGGCGAGGCGCTATCAAACTCACTGTTATAATAGGTTCCCTGATGAAATAAGCGTATTTTCCAGAAATAGTAGAAGCGGCCCCCTCCAAAGTTAATCCTTTAACAGCGACATTGCCAATCAATGGTAAGTTTACGGAACCATTAACCAAAACTTGATATTCACCCGCGTATTCGGGAACGTTTAAAATATCCAGACGGATGCGATCCCCCCCTCCTAGGGTGTAATCTGCCTGCTGAGCTTCAATTGCTGAAGTCGTTGGCCGTACACTGAAACCTGGTGGAGGTGCAGCGAGAGAAGTCGTATTCGTTATTAACTGGGTGTTGAAAGTAGAAGGAGGCGGCGGCGCAACGCGAATCGGATTAGGTGACAGCGTTGGCAGTGGCGGCTGATTTTGTGGCTGGCTGGCAACTGCACCCGGTGTCAGCGCCGGCATTTGTCCAGTTTTGACCAAGGCTTGATAGAGAAACGCTGCGACTTCAGCCCGTGTTGCGTCTTGATTAGGATTGAGCGAACGGATATTGGGATAATTAACAACTAGGCGATTTTCTATCGCTGCTGCAACGCTATTACGCGCGGATTCAGGGATGCTGCCGGCATCATCAAAATAAGTCTCTAAGTTATTCGGATTAACGGTAGTGGCTTTTAAATTAAGTCCTTCCACTAAACCGACTAAAACTTGCACGCGGGAGATATTTTGAGTGGGATTAAATAAGTTACTCCCCTCTTCCCTAATAAAGCCCATTTGATAGGCATTTTGAATCGCATTGTAAGCCCAATAATTAGCCGGCACATCGGCAAATTGAGCAGCAGGGCGCAGGAGATTTTTTTGAAAAGCTTGTTGAATAATTGTGGCAAACTGAGCGCGATTTAGCGCTACGTCCGGTCGAAAGTTTCCATCAGAAAAACCTTGAATAATCCCCCGCGAAACCAGAGGTTCTATAAAACTTTGTGCCCAATGACCGGGCACATCAGCAAGACGCTGACCGGCAACTTGTACGATAAAGCTTTCCGGTGAAGCGACAGGGATAACGGGTACGGGTGTGCCGGTGTTCGCACTCACGACAAAGTTACTACCCTCTTGTTCTGATTGTGGAGAGGGTGAAGTTGAATAAGCGCTAGCCGTTTGGGTGAAATCTTGGGTAGCGAGGGCAGTTAAGGTACAAAGGGCAACAAACGAGACACGCATAGAAGTAACCTTGCCGGTCAGTGAGAGAGTGGGAACGAAGGTTCGACAGCACCCCACATTGAGTCGATACCCAAATGCTATCTACTGATACCAAATCTCAACTGACCATCAGGACGATGCCTACTTGCTGGCAACTAGCTAATATGTAAAGTTTTCAACGGAGAGGGTGGGATTTGAACCCACGTTAAGGTTGCCCCTAAAGTAGATTTCGAGTCTACCGCATTCAACCGCTCTGCCACCTCTCCAAGTGCCCGTGCTATTTATAGTATTTTACTCGATCTTTGACCGATTACAGCAGGGAAGCTTTGTTTTCCGTTGCCTCTAGCATTGTTTCAAATCCACCTGCCGGTGTCCACTGAAGTGCACCATCCCGTTCCGTCCAGTATAACTGGGCCTTGGCTTTACTCAGCTGGGCCGCCGTATCTGGATCGACAGACTTAGAGGATGAGATCGCCACCGCCGGCTGCAATGTCTTCAGTAAACTGGCATTCAGATGCTTCCCAGACCACCAAAGCACTTGCAAATTCTGTAGCTTTTCTGCTTTCAGTAATTTTTGTTGCTCCGCTGGATTGAGATCTCCTAATAATAACCAATTTTGGCCATTAATTTGAAATTGCACCACCGGCAGTTGCGGATCAATTAGCTCAACCGAAGTCGTGCCGGTAGATATGGCTCTGCCGGCCGGCAATGGCTGGTAAAATCCCTCGTGTGCTTTCATCGCCCTTGCAATTGCACCATCAGGGCTGTGTTTTATACTGTGCAGTATTTTAATAGGCACGCGTTCTAAAATTAAATTCCAGCCACTTCTGGAGTCAGGCTGAGCGCCCGTAGCAATTGCCCAATCAATTTGATTAACACCTTGCTGCTGTAAAAAAGGTAACACTGTAAATCGAGCCGTACTGTCATCTCCACTATTAACAAGGGTAATTTTTCCGCGATCTTGAATCACCAAAATTGGCTCTTTCGTGGTATCGAGTACCGTAATCCGAAATAAGGTTGTTTTTGTTTGATGGGCCGGCACGACGACCAAACTGACTGCAACTAAACCGGCAAACCACCAGCGCCCAGCAATTGATAAGGGATAAAAAATAAACGATAAATTAATTTTGCCTTTGCCTAATTGCTTTTTCTTATTTTCCTGATAATTTCCCATCAGCCAGACTAAGCCAATTAACCCATACAGCGCCACCAACTGGATTGCAGTGAGCGTACCGACTGCCACTGAATTGCCAGGTAACTTATTAAAAAACTCTACAATTACAATCATCGCGTGGCTGGGATAATACAACGGCCACGCCAATGCGCTTCCTGCTGTTGGCCAAATAAAGCCTACAAAAGCGCTAATAAAACCACCCAAACTAATTACAGAAATTAGAGGAGTGGTAATGATATTAACTAAAATGCTGTAAGGAGATATGACGTTAAAAATGTAAAGTTGTAACGGCAAAACCCAGACAGAAGCAGCAAGTGGAACTGCAATTAAAGATGCAATAGCCGGGGGTAACCAATCCAAACGTTTAATAATGGCCGGCACCGTCACAACTAACCCTAGTGTCGCCAAAAAACTGAACTGAAAACCTAAATCCCAAACCCACAAAGGATTAAACAACAGCAGAATTGTTGCCGCTAGTAGCAGTGAACCCAATGGCTTCACCTTCCTTTCCGCCACCAAAGCAACTAACGCCCCAATTCCCATAATTGCAGCACGGCTGACTGAAGGCTCTAAACCACTTAAGCCAACAAATATAGCGATGGCACCTGTCCCTATGGCAAATTGAACGCGCATAGAAAGACGCCTCGTTAAAGCCAATACCATCCCTAAAATTAAGGACACTTGAGCGCCAGAAGCTGCGAGAGTGTGGGCTAACCCAACCTGAACAAAGGGGTCTTTAATGTCATAAGGCAGATCGACGGCTTGTTTTCCTAAAGCCATTGCACTGACCAATGGGCCTTCCGGGACGCTTAGCCAATTGACCTGCGAGCGAATTATTCGCTGCCTTATCACCCACCATCCCCATCTTGTGCCGGTTTGTCCATTGGGCCAGCTAACTTGACGCCCCCGCAGACCTGCAAAGGAGCCTTCTTTAGCCAAGTAAGCTTGAAAATTAAACGCCCCTGGGTTTGTCGGGGCTTTTGGTATGTATAAGACGCCGGTGACGGCAACTCTCTGACCCGGATACAGACCTGTTGCTTGCAGGAGGGGGGCTGTTACATACAATTTCCCAGTAACGACTTGAGTGCCTTCTGCCGGTTTGTTTGGTTTGTTTGCCGATGGAGACTTTTCAGGAGAAACAATCTCGTTAAAGTTAGTTGTTTCTAACCAAAATTGAGCTTTTTGAGAGCGAGTTAAGTGCGGGGTACTGCCAACTTTACCCCACACCATAACAACTTGCTCTAGAGCTTTTTGATCAGCCGGTTTCACAAATCTGCTAATGTCGTTGGCTGCCGGTTGTGGAACTCGTGTTTGAAAATACAGGGTTGCTAATAATCCAATGATGCCAGCACTCAGCCACAGCCAAAATTTAGGGCCGGTTCTCCAAAATCTAGGAATTACCAGCGCTGCCGCTATTCCCAATGTTAAGAGGATTAAGCCCCCTGCCGACACGCCAAAAAACGGCTTGGGAGTTGCT
Organism: Microcoleus sp. FACHB-672; assembly: GCF_014695725.1. NCBI lineage: Bacteria > Bacillati > Cyanobacteriota > Cyanophyceae > Oscillatoriales > Microcoleaceae > Microcoleus > Microcoleus sp. FACHB-672. The sequence goes on from NZ_JACJOU010000017.1 coordinate 147,387, forward strand.
GCACACAGCAATCCTACAATGTAAGCCAGACTTAAAATTATGCCGCCGGTGCGGGTCATTAGATAGCCAGCCCTAGTTTCAAACCGAGTATTGCATGAAGAAACAGTAGGCAAAGTGCTGTACTGCCCAGGTAAGCGTGAGCTGTGCGTAGCACGGCTTTATTGCCACCAAAGCCACTTAAAGAAATGACGCCATTGATGGCGAGTAACGCCAGCACAATTGAGCCTGTCCAAAAATGCGGGCTTTCCAGCACCGGCTGATGTTGCATGACGAGGGACAGCACGCCGCCGGTGTAGCCTAAAGCCAGAAACAAAAACATCCACGGTGCTAATTTCCGGTGGTCACTACGACTCTTATTTGCCGTTTCTGGATCGGTAACTGCCCGCCCACGCCAGCCGACTAACCCAACAAAACTGCCCATCACAAACACGACAATGGCCATCATTAGGGGATGCCCCCAATGGGTAATGGGTTCAGGAATCCCTAACCTGCGAAATTGCTCAGCAATAGGTTCGAGCAGTTGACTCAGATCCATCAGTTACAAAACCTTGTCCTTCAGCATTTTGATAGAAGCCGGTGCAAGCCAGTAAGCCGAACGACTCATTTTAAGTGATCTCAGCCTATCTTGTAAGAATTACTGTGATGTTAGTTGATCTGCCGGTAGCTTACCCTCCAGCCTCCGCCCCAATGGAAATTCTAACTGCTCTCGTTGCTGCAAGTATAGATGCGCCACTCGCCGCGCTAAGTTACGAATTCTCCCAATGTACCGTGTCCGCTCCGTTACAGAAATCACTCCTCTGGCGTCCAGTAGGTTAAATGAGTGAGAACACTTGAGAACATAATCCAAAGCCGGTAAAACTAGACCGCGCTGGGTTAACTGTTCTGCTTCTTGTTCGTATAGCCCAAACAACGTAAACAGCAAATCGGGATTCGACGCCTCGAAGTTATAAGTACATTGCTCAATTTCTCCTTGAAAGTGAACATCTCCATAGCTCACCTCATCTGTCCAGCGAATTTTGGTAAACGCATCAACCTCTTGAAGATACATGGCTAGCCGCTCTAGTCCATAAGTAATCTCAATAGCTACTGGACGACAATCAATTCCTCCACACTGCTGGAAGTAGGTAAATTGAGTGATTTCCATGCCATCAAGCCAAACCTCCCAGCCTACACCCCAAGCCCCTAGGGTGGGAGATTCCCAGTTGTCTTCCACAAACCGAATGTCGTGATCCTCTGGACGAATGCCTAGCGCCCGCAAGGAATCCAGATATATATCTTGGATATTATCGGGTGAGGGCTTCATCAGCACTTGGTACTGGTAGTAGTGCTGGTAGCGATTAGGATTTTCGCCATAGCGCCCATCCGTAGGACGCCGGCAAGGCTCTACATAGGCAACTGACCAGGGTTCAGGCCCAATCGCTCTTAAAAATGTATGGGGACTCATCGTGCCGGCCCCTTTCTCTATATCGTAGGGTTGCGCAATTAAGCAGCCGCGCTCGGCCCAGAACTGATGCAATGTAGCAATGACCGATTGAAAATTCACAGGGGGTTTTCCTCAGTAGCAAAATGTGCATTACTCATTCTCGCGCAAATGCTTCGCCCTGCAAGGGTTTGAGAGTTATCGAAACCCATTAAAAATATTTTGCTCAAAAGGGTTGACAGACCCCAATTGAGTTGATAGATTAGTAAAGCGCTCAAGGGAAGCGACGTGAAAGCGAAGCGCCTCAAAGCGCCCTGAACCTAGAAAAAATAATAGTTTGAAAGCCAGAAACATTCAACCGGGTCAA
>NZ_JACJOU010000018.1 GCF_014695725.1 Microcoleus sp. FACHB-672
GTCGTAAGCATTGACTATTTTTTCTCGCAAATCTACTGAGTACGGTTTCATTATGATTCTCAATACCTTTAATGTTCCCTTGAGTGTACCTCATATCTCTCAAAAGCGCTGTAAGATGCGTTTATCCCGAGGAAAAAGGGAAGTAAAAAAGATAATTTTGAATGCAGAGAATTTGAATTTTTCATTCAAAATGCGAACTAACTATTCAAAAATAATTCTTTAAAACTTCCCCATGCTGCTAGAGTCTTTGAGTAAAAGTATTCACGCCTAAAACGTTTCCGTAATCGACGAGAAAATCCCCTAATTCCCTAATACCGGCAATCGCTAAAAAGATTCCATCGGCACTCGCATCGCACGGGCTAGTTCAGCAGCAACCTCTGGACGCGAAAACTCTGGCGGTGGTAACTGGCCGGCACGTAACATCTCCCGCACCTTCGTTCCTGACAGGTGAACACGCTGATCCGGGTTACTCGGACTGGTTTTTGAAGTCGCCATTCCCTGTGAGAGTTTGCAATAGAAAGCGTGTTCAAACTTCATCGGCGAAATGCCCAATTCACCCGGCTCAAATTCATCAAAGATATATTGAGCGTCGTAGGTGCCATAGTAATTACCCACACCGGCATGATCTCGACCAACAATGAAGTGCGTGCAGCCGTAATTCTTCCGCACCAGCGCATGGAAAATCGCTTCACGCGGGCCGGCATAACGCATCGCCGCCGGGTTAATCGCCATAATCACCCGGTCTTTGGGGTAGTAATGTTCCAGCAAAATTTCGTAACAGCGCATCCGCACATCAGCAGGGATGTCATCATCCTTCGTCACACCCACCAAGGGATGCAGGAACAAACCATCCACTGTTTCAAGCGCACACTTTTGGATATATTCATGAGCGCGGTGGATAGGATTGCGGGTTTGGAAACCTACAATCGTTTTCCACCCCTTATCCTTAAACAAAGCTCTCGACTTAGCGGGGTCAATCTGGTATTTGGGAAAAAGAGGATGGGGGTCACGTTCGAGCAACCAAACTGGCCCACCCAAATTAATCGGCCCTTGATTGTAGACAACTTTAACACCGGGATGCTTTTCATCATCGGTGCGATAGACGTTTACCACCTCATGCGCTTTGTTATAGCGATACTTTTGCGTCAGTTCTAGAACACCCACAAACCTGCCGGTGGGGTCATCTAAACGTACCCAACTGCCTTCTTTCAGGGGTTCTGCAACTTCCTCGCTCACAGACAGCGTAATTGGAATTGACCAAGGCAGTCCATTCGCTAAGCGCATATCAGATACAACCGGCTCATAGTCTTTTTGCTCCATAAAGCCGGTGAGTGGACTAAACCCACCAATCGCGATTAGTTCCAGATCGGAAAAAGACTTTTCATCGAGTCGCACGCGAGGTAAAACGTCCGCTTGTTCTTGAAATTCCTGCCCTTCGGCAGATGTAGCAATACGATTGATTAGGTGGCCGCCGTGGGGGGCAATACCGTCTAGATGCTGACTCAAAACAATCCCTCTCTGCGTTGACTGAAATTGGTTGGAACGATCCTGTTTTCCTCATTTATCCTACTTCGCGAGGGAGCATAGGGGAAGCAGGGTTCCTGGAAGTGTGAAGGAGGTGAGCCGGTTTACTTGCTTTGGTTATCCCAGATTTTATTACCAAATGAGTTAGCTAGAAACTCCTCCAATATCAAGATAGGGAAGTCTAACGACCTCAATCAGCAGTGATAAGTAACCTCAACTTCAGCCCAGGTGTCTCCAATCGGTCCACTGCTTTAGGATTGTTAGACGGCTTCAAGCTACTGACTGGAGCGGGTGCGTGTACCATGATAGTAATAGACAACTTATTATAAATTTGACAAATATGGGGCTACAAATCTCAATTTCTGACTCGATTTTGCAAGCTCTTCGTTTACCAGAACAGCGTATTGAGCAGGAACTGCGTCGGGAATTAGCCATTGCTCTCTATACACAAGATATCCTCTCCTTTGGCAAAGCACGAGAACTAGCTGAGGTGGATAAATACGAGTTTGGGCAACTGCTTGCTCTTCGTGGAGTAGTGCGGCATTACAGTTTTGCAGAATTAGATGATGATTTAAGCTATGCCCGTAGTGAGTAACACTTCACCGATTCTCAATTTAGCAATAGTGAATCAGCTTATCCTGTTACATCAGCAGTTTGGCGATATTCTGATTCCAACTGCTGTATTGGATGAGTTGAAAGTTAATGAAGATCGACCGGGTTCTCAAGCAATTCGTGAGGCGATTTCATCGGATTGGATTCAGAGTCAAGAGGTAAGTAACGAACCCCTTGCTCAACTTTTGAAACAAACATTGGATCGAGGAAAAGCTGAAGCAATCGCCCTTGCTATTGACCTTAAGGCAGATTGGACGCTTCTAGATGAGCGCGAAGGCAGAAAAGTTGCCAAATCTTTAGGATTGAAGGTAACAGGAATTTTGGGGATTTTGCTGCGGGCTAAACAGCTAGGAGAACTCGAATCATTGCCGAATGTGATTAATGAATTGATTCACAAAGCCGGATTTCGGATTGCACCGGAGTTAGTAGCACAAATTCTGAGGCAATAGAAAACTAAAATTTTATACTAAGCGTAAGTATCAACGCCGGCATGACACAGCTGTACAAGTGAAGTTGCTGCGGTGACTCAGCTCTAAATTCAAAAGGGTATTTTCAAGGCACTTTCCTGGCCAGAAAATCTGTGGTCTGTTATCTTCACCTGGCTGCAACGCGCTCTTTGAGAAATTTAATCCATAACAGCATTAAAGAAAGTTGAATATTTGCTTAACTTTTTCAAACTACCAAGGATTAATAATTGTAATGCCGCAGTCTTCAAAATCAGAAACATTACGAGTGGCAAGAGTAGCTTGACGAGTGTCACAAATACTGGCTATTTGAGCATCAGCTTGAGAGATTGGTTTACCTATTCGTCTTCTTTCTGCGGCAATTCTAGCAAAAGCGATTGCTGCTGTTTCATCAAACGGTAAAATCCGTCTTCTAAAATCTTCAGAAAACATCAACTGAGCTGCTTGGCTAAATTCAGTTTGGCGTTTTCCCGAAGGTAACAAAGCAATCCCATAAAGAATTTCAGCTTGAGTGATGGTTGTGGTAAAAAGATTCGTTATTGGTTGTGCTGCCGCCCATTGACGAACCACTGACGAGCCTTTAGGGTGCATCAGTTCAGACAATACATTAGTATCAAGTACAATCATATAAATCTTCAAAATTAGGGGGTTCGCGTAAGGGTTCTCTGGGGATAATTGGGACTTCAAAATCTCCAAAATGAGCAAAACGTCGCTCGATAGCCAAGGCCAGATTTAAGGGTTTGAGAGTATTTTCTGTCAAGACAGCCCGGAGGATTTCTTCGGCTTCTTCTTCAATAGAACGCCCATAATATTCTGCTCGCTTTTGCAGGCGGTTTTTGAGGTCATCATCAAAATTTTGAATAGTGATATTGGTCATATTTTTTGTCTCCATCGTAATGCGGGGGATTTCAGACCGGCTGTAGTATTGCTTTAACCCTAGAGCATGGTTGATTGCGACTCCACCGGCTGCTGTTTTCACGCAACTTAACCAGGATTTTAAACCCAAAAACTGGATGGGCAAAGTGAAACAGAGAATTCACGCTTCACTTTACCCATCCTACAAATAATTAGGTTTTGCGTCCTGATGCTTTACTTGTCGGGAGTAATGACGCCCCCGCCTAATAAAACATCACCGGCATACCAAACGGCAGCTTGTCCGGGAGTAATCCCAAACTGCGGTTCATCAAAAACAAGACGAACACTGGCATCTTCCAAAGGAATCACGGTTGCCGGCATTGGAGGGGTGCGGTAACGAACTTGGGCGAGTGCCTTGATGGGGGTAGCCGGCTGCCCCATAGACACCCAATTGACGCCGTGTACCGTGCATTCTGATTGATGAACGCTGGCACGATTTCCCACAATCACCTGATTACGACCGGCATCTAGGGCAACCACATACAGCGGTTCACTGGCAGCGATCCCGATTCCCTTGCGCTGACCGATCGTATAGTGATGGATGCCATCATGATGTCCCAGCACTTTGCCGGTTGTGTCAACAATTTCGCCTTTTTGCGGCGCGAGATATTTGTCGAGAAATGCCCGCATGGAACCATTGGCTTCTACTAAGCACAAATCCTGGCTTTCCGGCTTATCGGCAGTCTTTAAGCCAAATTCAGCCGCGAGACGACGGGTTTCGGCTTTGGTATGTTCGCCCAAAGGAAACACGCACCCAGCTAGCACTTCCTGGGATAAGTCATACAAGAAGTAAGATTGATCCTTGTTGAGGTCTAAAGCCCGCAGCAGTTGATAGCGCCCGGTAGCAGAGTCATAATTAACCCGCGCATAGTGGCCGGTTGCAATTTTATCAATGCCCAACTCTTCACGGGCGTAGCGCTGCATGGGGCCAAACTTGACCGTTTTGTTGCACTGAGAGCAAGGCAGCGGCGTCACACCGGCACTGTAGCCGGCCACCAAATAATCCACAATATTGCTCTGGAAAACTTCACGAATATCGACAACGTGATGGGGAACGCCTAATTGTTCGCAAATATAGGCAGCATCAACCATCCCCTCCGTGCAACACTGACCTTTACCCTTCATCAGCCAAAGGGTCAGTCCCACAACTTCATATCCTTGATGGTGGAGGGTTGCTGCTGCAACTGAACTATCGACTCCACCGGAGAGGCCCACCACTACTTTGTTCATGATCTTGAACAACTGCAAAAAATTACCTATTACTCTACGCTAACACCGGCAGAGGAAGAGTGGGAGATGGGGAGATGCAAAGAGATTGAAAGAGCTGGGGTTGCGTGTGGTAGACTGAGCGCAAATTTTGTCCGAGACTACAGACTAGAGCATTGTGGGGAAACCGGCATGAATATAAATCAGCAAAATCAACCCAGCAGCGATAACAACAGCAGGGATGCCGGTGATAACCGTCCGAGTTGTATTGCCCCCTTGCAAAGGGCAAGGCTATTTCATTCCTCCCTTTCTCACGCCATTTTCCTCTCTGCCTTGCAAAAAGCTTTACTGCTAGCCGGCTGTTTGCTGATGGCGTGCCAAAGCCCTGCTGGGGCAGAATCTTGGAATTTCTCAGATGTACCAACCCCCCAGTTACTTGCACAAGTACCCAGGCAATATTTGGTTTATGTGAAAGGGGAGAGTGACCAAATGCTCGAACAAGTCCGCAGAGTCGCACCGGAAGCGTATATTGATCAGTTCAAAGGGCGCAAGGTAATCAACGCCGGCACTTTTTATGATCGAGAATTGGCAAAGCGGCGAGAGCAAGAGATTGAATCGCTATATATTCGGGCTGAAGTCGCCCGGATTGAGGGTCGATATAACCCTAGTAGGGCTGCCGGCTATTCCACCGGCTCATCCAGGATAGGAGGTCGATACAGCCCTAGCACTGCCACCTATTCCACCAACTCATCCAGAATAGGAGGTCGATACAACCCTAGCACTGCCACCTATTCCACCAACTTATCCAGGATAGGAGGTCGATATAACCCTAGCACTGCCACCTATTCCACTAGACCATCAGTAGTGTCGAGGGGAATTACCGACAATGATTATTTTGTCGTCATTCCAGCATCAGCACAAGATTTGACGGCGATTGCAGAACAAGTGCGCTTGCTAGGTGCGCCGGCAGAAGGCGTTGAAGATCGAGACCAACCTCGCGGCTACCACATCGCAGTTGGGCCATTCTCAGATAGAAGCACTGCAGAGCGCTGGAACCGATATTTAACAGATTTAGGGCTGGGCAATGCGCGGGTTTACTATGGTCGTTAGGGGATTGGGCAAGGCTACGCCAACCTAAAGGTATGGGAATTGGGCATGGGGCATGGGGGATTGGGCATGGGATATAGGATTTAGAAATTGACTCAGGACTAGAAGCTAGGAGTTAGCACTTTGGTAGGGATTGAACACCGGCAAGAACAGATTCAGCAAATTGCAGTGACGGCTGAACAAATGCGTGCGGTTGAGGCGCGAGTGTTTGATGCTGGGATGCCGGTGGCAGCTTTGATGGAAAAGGTGGCTGGATTGATTATCCGCCGAATTCAAACGCTTTATCCGATGCCGGTGCGAGTCGGGGTGTTGGTTGGCCCTGGCCATAATGGCGGTGATGCCTTGGTAGTGGCAAGAGAATTGCATTTCAAAGGTTATGAAGTTTCGATTTACCGCGCTTGTTCTCAGCTGAAGGAACTGACGGATCAGCACGCACATTATGCAACGCGATTGGGGATTCCTTCTTACGAGGTTATTGACGCCCTCAAGGACTCTGAGCTGTTGATTGATGGGTTATTTGGTTTTGGGCTGGAGCGACCCTTAGAAGGCTCTATTGCCGATGCAATTAACCAGATTAATACTTGGGGCAAGCCGGTGTTGAGTATTGATTTGCCTTCCGGGTTGCATACCGATACCGGCGAGGTATTGGGGACGGCAATTCGGGCGACGCGGACGCTTTGTTTGGGTTTGTGGAAGTTGGGTTTACTGCAAGACGATGCGTTGCAGTACGCCGGCGAGGTGGAACTGATTGATTTTGATTTGCCTTTGGTGGATATTTTGGCGGTTGTCGGGCAAGCACCGGCAATTCGTCGCGTCACGCCCTCCGTTGCCCTTGCTCAGGTTCCCCTGCCGCGTCCCCAGTCAACCTATAAGTACAAAATGGGGCATCTGCTGCTGATTGCCGGCTCTCGCAAGTATACCGGCGCAGCAATTTTAACCGGCTTAGGGGCGCGGTGCAGTGGTGTGGGAATGCTGTCGATTGCGGTGCCAGAGTCGATTAAGCCGCTGTTGAGTGCCCAGTTGCCAGAAGCTTTAATTATTGGCTGTCCGGAAACAGATTCGGGGGCGATTGAACAGCTGCCGGTGGGGATTGATCTGACTTCCTACAGTGCCATCGCCTGCGGCCCCGGTTTGACTTTAGAGGCCGCTGCAGTGGTTGAAATGGTGTTAGAAAGCGATCGCCCGGTTGTTGTGGATGCGGATGGGTTGAATGTCTTGGCGCAACTGGGGACAATCCCGACTTTGGCGGAACGTCAAGCTTTAACGGTTTTGACGCCCCATGCTGGGGAGTTTAAGCGGCTGTTTCCCGACATTGAAGACTTGACAAATAATAGAATTCATGCAGTAAAATCTGCTGCTCAGCAAAGTCAAGCAATCGTTTTGTTGAAAGGCGCGAGAACTGCGATCGCCCATGCCGATGGTTCAGTCTGGATTAATCCAGAAAGTACGCCGGCGCTGGCAAGGGGTGGCAGTGGGGATGTTTTAACCGGCTTGATGGGGGGTTTAATTGCCCAGGCGGTTGCCGGAGAGATGCCGGTGGAACCGTTAGTCACAACCGCAGTTTGGTGGCACGCGAGAGCCGGCATTTTAGCTGCACAGGAACGCACAGAGTTAGGGGTTGATGCCTTTACGCTAACGCAATATTTGCTGCCGGTGGTGCAATCTTACTTTTCTAAAAATTTGCTGGTTTAGTTTTAGATATTCCTACCGAGCTATTGCAAAAATCGGCACTCCTGAAGATTTTGCTAATTGCGTTCAATATTTGCCTTTGTAGTGGATGCGATTTCTTATTACAAACTGTTTTCGGTATTGAAGATAACCAATTAGGATATGAGCCGGCTTTAATCGGCTTTCGCTATTAACCGGCAATTTTAACCTCTGGTGGGTTTGGGAAGAATCAATCAACGCTGCTGGCATCGCGTTCTTTTTATCGCTCCAGTCTATTTTCCTGATGTCAATGTTGCGATTAAAGAAATCTTATCTCTAAAATTGTTAGGATAATCATTAGACTTTTTCTAGCCCGTCAAATGTTAAACGATATTTGGAATTATCTTTTTAGAGAGTTTCCGGGCTTATTTAGTAACAACGAGCCGGCATCCCCTCCGCCGCCACCTCCGCCACCGCGTCAAACCCTGAGTGATGCAGAACTTGAGGCGATTTTCATGCAGTTACTTGATGGGGTAAGTGAGGGGTGGAGTCGCGGATCGGTGAAGGGGTTTTTGATAGCTAAACAAGTTACAGATGCGGAGTGGATCGTCTGGTTGCACCGGTTTGAGGAACGATTGCAAAGGGTGCCGGCGCCGCATGAAGAATTGGCGCGGCGGTTGGTACAGTTTGGGGAAATTCGCGGGGAGAGATTGGGGGAAGTCGCAGCAGAAATAGGCCGGCACTTACTATCACAAATACCGCAGCGTCCAGGAAAAGAAAAATTACAGGAAAATAAGGAAGAGATGGAAGAGGCTGAGGTATGGTTTAATCGAGGCAATGAACAATACAGGAGAGAAGATTTTCTTGCTGCGCTTACTTCCTACAGCCGCGCCGTTGAAATTAAACCCGACTTTCACCTAGCGTGGAATAGCCAGGGAAATTCGCTCGCTGAATTAGAGCAGTATGAAGATGCGCTTACTTCCTACAACCGTGCCGTTGAAATTAAACCTGACTTTTACCAAGCTTTGTATAACTGCGGGCTATTGCTTGCTGAATTGGAGCAATATGAAGAGGCGCTCATTTGCTATAACCGCGCCGTTGAAATTAAATCCGAATTTTATGAGGCTTGGAATAGCCAAGGGAATATGCTAGCTAGATTAGGCCGGCATGAAGAAGCACTCACTTCTTTTGCTCGCGCGATTGAAATTAAGCCTGAATATCACCAGGCTTGGTATAACCGAGGTAATTTACTAAATGATTTAGGTCGGTATGAAGAGGCACTTGCTTCTTTAAAACGCACGCTTGAAATTAAACCCGATTACCACAAAACTTGGGTAAAACTGGGCATATCGCTGAATAAATTGGGCCGCTATGAAGAAGCACTCACTTCCTTAAAACGCGCCGTTGGAATTAACCGCAACGATCATGAAGCTTGGAAAAATCAAGGAAATGTACTAGCTAGATTAGGTCGGCATGAAGAAGCACTCACTTCCTTCAACCGTGTCGTTGAAATTCAACCTAACGATCACGAAGCTTGGTATAGCCGGGGGATGTGTCTAGACTATTTAGGTCACTATGAGGAGGCGCTTACTTCCTACAACCGCGCCCTTGAAATTAAACCGGACTCGTATGGCGCTTAGATGAATTGCAGTATTACAGCCGGCAACAGTATAGACCCAAGGCAACCCTACATTTCTATATCTTGCTGGAAATATGCCGGCACTGTCTCAAGGATCATCTTCCACAAGGCTGTCGGCATCAGGCGCATCAATCACCCCCGTCCTCCCCACAACTTATAACCTCAGACAGATATCCGACACACCGGCAGACGAGAGAATCTAAAATTTAGCGGTTTCGGTGCAGTCGAGTCTGATAAGTTAATAGATTGATCGCAAATACAAATTTTCTGGCATCCCTGACAGCTTAAACGCCGCAGCCGGCCAGGTATTCACAAGCAGCGTTGGTGGGAGAAGTGTTATGGCGCTAATCGTTCAAAAATATGGTGGCAGTTCCGTTGGGTCAGTCGAACGCATTCAGGCAGTGGCTCAACGTGTAATAAACTCGGTGAAAGCCGGCAACTCGGTAGTCGTGGTGGTTTCTGCAATGGGGAAAACCACCGATGGGTTAGTGAAATTAGCCAATGAAATCTCCTCAAACCCCAGCCGGCGGGAAATGGATATGCTGCTATCCACAGGCGAACAAGTAACGATTGCCCTCCTCAGCATGGCATTGCAGGAACTCGGACAGCCGGCAATTTCTCTCACCGGCGCACAAGTCGGCATTGTCACGGAAGCGGAACACACCCGCGCCCGCATTTTACGCATAGAAACTGATCGGATGCAACGCCAGCTTGATGCCGGTAAAGTCGTTGTGGTTGCCGGCTTCCAAGGCATCACCAGCATCGCCGACTTAGAAATCACCACCTTGGGGCGCGGCGGTTCCGACACCTCAGCCGTTGCCCTCGCTGCTGCACTCAGGGCGGACTTCTGCGAAATTTATACCGATGTCCCCGGTATTTTAACCACCGACCCCCGCCTCGTGCCAGACGCCCAGCTAATGGCAGAAATTACCTGTGATGAAATGCTCGAACTCGCCAGTTTGGGCGCAAAGGTACTGCATCCCCGCGCCGTGGAAATCGCGCGAAATTACGGCGTTCCCTTAGTGGTACGCTCGAGTTGGACAGATGACCCCGGTACAAAAGTTATCTCACCGGCACGGGTTCCCCGCCCTCTGAAAGGCTTAGAAATTGTGCATCCGGTGGATGCGGTGGAATTTGACACCGATCAAGCAAAGGTTTCCCTGCTGCGAGTCCCCGATCGTCCCGGTGTGGCGGCGCGTTTATTTGGCGAGATCGGCAAACAAAACCTGGATGTAGACTTAATTATCCAGTCGATTCACGAAGGCAATAGCAACGATATCGCCTTTACCGTAACCAAACATTCCCTCAATCAAGCCGAAGCCGTCGCCTCTGCGATCGCCCCCACGCTTCGCAGTCACCTGGATGCTGCACCCAATGAAGCCGAAGTGATGGTGGAACGGAAAATCGCCAAAGTCAGTATTGCCGGTGCCGGCATGATTGGGCGTCCCGGCGTCGCAGCGCAGATGTTCCAAACTTTAGCGGATGCCGGTGTGAATATTCAAATGATTTCCACCTCTGAAGTGAAAGTTAGTTGCGTTATCGACGCCGAAGATGGCGATCGTGCGCTTGCTGCCCTTTGCGAAACCTTTGAAGTCAATAGTTCGCCGGTGCGCGAACAATCTGCTCACGCCCTCACCGCCGCATCCTCTCTCCCCCTTCCTCCCCCGGTACGCGGCGTGGCGCTGGATCTGAAACAAGCCCGTCTTGCCATTCGCCACATCCCCGATCGTCCCGGCATGGCAGCGCAGTTATTCGGACTGTTGGCAAAGCGCAATATCAGTGTTGACACAATCATCCAATCCCAGCGCTGTCGCATTATTAATGGGGTAGCAACGCGGGATATTGCCTTCACCGTAGCCAGGGCTGATGCAGAGGATGCCCGGATGGCTTTAGCAGCTTTGGCGGCTGAGTGGGGAAGTGTTGAGGTGGTGCTAGATACGGCAATTGCCAAAGTTAGCGTAGTGGGTTCTGGCATGGTTAACCATCCCGGTATTGCCGCGCAGATGTTTGGTGCACTGGCGCAACAGCAAATCAATATTCAAATGATTGCCACTTCTGAAATTAAAATTAGCTGTGTGGTGGATGAGGAAAGCGGTGTACAGGCGTTGCAAGCAATCCACGCAGCCTTTGAATTAGCCGGCACTCAAAAAATAGAGGTGCCGGCGTGAAGTCGCAGTTGCTTTGAAAAAGGTTGGGAAGCGGGGGTGTTTTAGATGCCCCGCGCCCTTTTTGATCGAGTGAATGAATGATTAAGCAGCCAAGGACTTCTAAACTAGAAATAGGATTGTTCTGTTAAACGAACAAGACAACTTCTCGACGATCTAGAAACAGAATTTATCCAGTTAATGACTATGAATCAAATTTTTGAAGACGATGCTGCGATTGATGAAGAACTGTCTAAGCGTCACCTCGTTCTCGATCCGGGCGGTTACTTTATTATTTACCTAGATCGCGAATCGGGGTTAATTTGCGCGAAACACTTCACCAATGCTATTGATGAACGCGGCTTAGCTGTCGATCCGGAAACCGGCGAAGTTATCCCCGCCCGAGGTAAGGTGGAACGCACACACGCCACTGAATTTGCCGGCAGAACCGCTAAACAACTCTGCGTTAAAATTTTTGAAGAAACTCAGCCCAGTCCCGTGACACTGCTGGATCATGCAGCTTATCTCGGTCGGGAATTTGTCCGGGCTGAGATAGCTTTAGCCAATGGCCAAGACTACGTTCAAGATTAAGCTAAAAACCATTTAATTTGCATGATTTACAGCTTTCTTATCAAAAGAAAATTGTAAATTTATGCAGATTAAATGTGTAAATTTTAGGAAAAACCTTGATAGAAAAAGTAAGTGACCATTGGGATAACCGTAGCGGCAATTAAAAGCACAACCACAACAATGGTTGCATTGCCGGTGTTGGTTTCTTCTGCTTTTTTAAACGTGCTTTCAACGTTCGTGGTGTCTACCACAACCGGCGCACCCGGATCAGGCTGACCCGATAATACCGCTACAAGGCGATCACCGGCATCTAAAAAGGCTTGATTGTATTTATTGCCTTGCTGCAAAGGCACAAGCAGGGTTTCCGAAGCCACACTTTCGGCAATCTCATCGGAGAGAACCGTCTTCACTTTATCCCCAGTGCGAATCGCTGCGGTGTTGGTGACGGTATCGAGTACCAATAAGGCTTGATTGGCTTGCGCTTCTGAGGTGGGAAACCATTTTTCAAACAGCTTATCGGTAAAGCTTTCGATGGTTTCGCCGTAGTCAAGCCGGTGGATGGTGACAAACCGGACTTCTTTGCCGGTTTGCTCGGCTAGCTTTTCCAAAGAGGCGCTGATCCGCCCTTCATTAAGCCGGCTGATGGCATCATCTTCATCGAGTACCCAAGTGCGCTCACCGGCTGATAAACTCGGCAGTTGATAGACGCCGGTGGCGTGTGCCGGTGCCATCACGAACTGCGCCGCTATAACGAGCACTGCTATTGACAAAAGAAGACGGGTATGATATTGAAAAGTGCTGAGTATTTGTTTGAGGAGCTGTTTAATCATAAGAATCCTAAAACAGATCGTTTACAAAAAATACTATATAAATTGCCGGTAAAACTGACGGCTTGAGGATTGAATGTTGAGTTTGTTGCCGGCATTCAGGAATTCGGGGATTTTTTGATTGATGTCTAACACGGCTGCTTTTTCTCCAGATTACTTTACTGCGCGGCACCGCTTTCGTTGTGCGGCGAGTGCTTTCGGATGTTCTGTAGAGACTTTTGGGATTGACGAATTCGGGCAAAATGGGGAAAAAATGACGATTGATGTGGCAATTTTAGGATCACTTAACCCTAAGCGTGTGCTAATTGTTTCCAGCGGATTGCATGGAGTCGAAGGTTTTTTCGGTTCGGCTGTGCAAATTGCACTGCTTGAGGGGTATCTTCAGGATTATAGTTTTCCTCCGGATACTGCTTTAGTTTTACTCCACGCTTTGAATCCCTATGGCTTTGCATGGCGACGCCGGTGCAATGAAGACAATGCAGATTTGAATCGTAATTTTCTGTTAGCCGGCGAAGAGTATCACGGCAGTCCAGAAAATTACCCTAAACTCGATAGTTTTTTTAATCCCACTTCACCCCCATCCCAGTTTGAACCGTTTTTAATCAAAGCGATGGCGCTGATTCTGCGTTATGGGATGCCGGCATTAAAAAATACTTTACCTGTCGGGCAATATGACTTTCCCAAAGGGCTATTTTTTGGAGGCAATTCTCCCTCAGAAACCCAACAAATTTTAGCAGAAAATCTTCCTCGGTGGGTGGGAGAGGCGACAAATGTTATCCATCTTGATTTCCATACCGGCCTTGGTCGCAAATTTAGTTATAAACTTTTAATTGATGTGCCGGCAGACTCAGAACAAGCTCAACAATTAATTCAAGATTTCGGTTCAGATGTCGTTTCACCCTTGACAACCGAAGGCATAGTTTACCCCACACGCGGCGGTTTAGGAACCTGGTGTCAAGCAAAATTTCCCCACACGCGCTATGACTTTCTCACCGCAGAATTTGGCACCTATCCGATTATCCAAGTTGTTCAAGCCTTGCGGGCAGAAAACCGTGCCCACTGGTGGGGAACACCAGATCATCCTGCTTGGGAACGAGCAAAGCAACAATTGGTAGAAATTTTCGCGCCGGCAGATCCACGCTGGCGCGAAACCGCAGTATCTCAAGGCATTAATTTAGTTAAACAAGCCTGCAAAATAATATCTCAGTGACTAAACATTAACTTGTACACTGGATTCTATAGCTCGGAAAAACTACACCCAAATACAGCAGTATTGAAGAGGATAAAATCATGAAGATTGCCATTATCGGCTGTGGCTACGTCGGCAGTGCACTTGCCCGTCAATGGCATGAATTTGGTCATCTGGTGACAGCCACAACAACAACTCAAAGTCGCGTGGCGGAACTTGAGGAGATCGCCCAACAGGTGGTGGTGGTGAAAGGAAATGATGCTGGCGCAATGCTTTCTGTGATTCAAGATCAAGATGTAGTGCTTTTGAGTGTGGGTGCTCCGAGTGGAGATGCCTACCGGGAAAGCTACCTGGAGACGGCAAAAACGCTAGTAGAACAGTTAAAGCAGACTTCGAGTGTGAAGCAGCTCATCTACACCGGCAGCTATAGTGTTTATGGGGATAAAAATGGGGAATGGGTGGATGAAGAAACCCCCGTTGCACCGGCTAATGAAAATGGTGAAATTTTATCGGAGACAGAACAAGTGTTGTTAGGCGCTGCCGGTGAAAATTTGAAAGTTTGTATCCTCCGTTTAGGTGGAATTTACGGCCCTGATCGAGAACTTGTCAAGATTTTCAGTCGGGCTGCCGGCACAACTCGTCCGGGTGCCGGTGAAGATAGGACGAATTGGGTTCGCTTAGAAGACATTGTGGGGGCAATCGATTTTGCTCTGACGAAGCAATTGCAAGGTATTTACAATCTTGTGCATGATGTTCCCCTCACATCCCGCGAAGTCATTGATCGGGTGTGTGAACGTCATAATTTAGAAAAGGTTTCTTGGGATGCTTCAGCTCGCTCGACTCGCCCTTATAACGCACGAGTATCTAATCAGAAAATTAAGGCGGCGGGTTATACCCTAATTTATCCTGAGATGCTGCTTTAAAGTATCGGATTTGGCTTTTGGCACGCGCTGAAAGGGAATGGCACCGGAACTCATGCGATGTAACTCTCTCTTACCTTAATCATTAGCCTCTATTCCTAACCATTAGCGAGTCAAAATTAGCGCGTTCACGTTAATAAGCCAGTATGAAACCAGCAGAAACTTACAAACGTTGGATTATCCAAACCCAACAAGTCTTCTATGTCGAAGTTTGGGACTCGAATGGGAACCATTACATAGCAGTTCGCAACGCTAAGTCAGAGGATGAAGCAGTGGAGATGGCTAAACACTGGATTGATAAGCATGAAATCCAAGCCGACGAATTAAATTGTATTGATGGTTTTGGTGATTTGCTAGATAATGAGTATGAGTTTTGAACCGAGATGTATTTAGATTCCTAACTGGGTTCTGATATTTTCAACAAGTGTTGCCGGCGGTTCAGTTACGTCTGCATAAATTCCTTCTTGTGGCTCCTCAAGGCTATCAAATTGACTTCGCAACAAATCACTTTTCATAAAGTGATCCGCACGCAAACGCAGCCGTTGCTCAATCGCCTCAAATGAACCCTTGAGGTAAACAACTTTCATGCGCTCCCGATCCCGCACCAGTAACTGACGGTAGCGATCTTTAAGAGCTGAACACGCTAGCACCACATTTTTGTCTTCCTGCAACCACCCATCGATAGCCCGTTGCAATTCTTCGATCCACGGCTGCCGATCTGCATCATCTAGCGGGATGCTACGGCTCATTTTCTCAATGTTTGCCGGCGGATGAAAGGCGTCGGCATCGCTGAAATGCCAGTTTAAAGATTGCGCTAGCAGCAGACCAATTGTGGATTTGCCGGAGCCTGAAACTCCCATTACCAGAACTATCATCTCAATATTATCTGTTAACAATAAAGGCGACCCAATGGATCGCCTTTATATCATAATTGGAGAATCTTGCTAAATTTAGCGCGTTCCACTATTGGGCGTTGTGGTGGTGCCATTAGCGGGGGTAACTGTGTTGCCACTAGGCGTGACTGTGGTGCCGCCATTAGGGTTCGTGTTTTGAATGGACGGTGTTCCGTTAGGCACCACAATGCTACCTGGGCCACTGGTTGTGCCGCTAGGAAAGTTTACACTGCCAGGGGTGATAGGTGTAGTGCCGGTGTTGGAACCGGGGGAAGTTGGCGAACCGCTGGGGGTGCTGATCGTTCCTGGCGCACCGTTGATATCTCTAGATTCGGTGCCACCGGAGGTACTGGGAACCGCACTCGGTGTCGTACTTGTACCGGGCGTTACACTGGTGCCGGCAGGTAGGTTGTTGGTGTTGCCAGTGTTGTTGGTTGTGCCGGTGTTGCCGGTGTTGCCGGTATTGTTGGTTGTGCCGGTATTGTTGGTTGTGCCAGTATTGCTGGTGTTGCCGGTGGGGTTAGCTGTACCACCCGGGACTGTGATTGTGCTGCCACCAGGGGTTGTAATCGTCGTGGTAGAATTGTTGCCGCTATTACCGGGGAGGATAATTGTACTGCCTGGGGTTCCTGTGCCGGTGGGGGTTGTCGAAGTTCCATCTAGATTGGTTGGAGTCTGGGAAATCGCCGGCAGCCCCATTAAAGAACTCAAACCGGCAACGCCTACTATGCCGGTAAGCAGTTTCAGCAACTTGCTGGGATTAACTTGCTTGATAAACATGATCTCGCCCTCTGATAAACTTTTAAATCGTTTAGATTTCTTACCTCACCATAGTAGAACTACTCAGCATTCTCTCCACCTATCTCTAGTAAGAACTGTAGAAATCAATCGGTTAATAATTGCCTACCAATAGGTGTAGAAGCAAGCCGATCTTTTTTCCCAGAAGCCGCTCACTCTTGGTGAATAAAATCACACAATGACGAGGAAAAGATGCCGTCCCAAGAACAATTCCTGATCTTCTTGCCGGCAGTCGGTGGATAAAAGAGGATTCGCAGGAAAACTAGGAGAATTCGCTGATTACGAAGGAAGATTGGGCATATAAACCAATTCCAGTTTAATTCCATCGGGATCGGCAAAGAAGAGTGCGTAGTAGCCGGGTGCGTAATGGTTGTATTCGGCTGGCGGATCAAGAACTGTAGCGCCTATCTCGACAATCAGCTTGTATAAATTATCGACTTGTTCACGGCTGCCGGCGTTAAAAGCAAGATGGTGCAGTCCAGGTGAGTAGCGATCATGAGTTTTGTTCGAGGAATCTGGATTGCCGGTGTAAATTAGGATTGCTCCAGCATCCTTTAACCACCACATGATGAACTGATCGTTTTTTTCCACCTGCTGATAGCCCATGAATCCCAAAATCGCGTTATAAAACGGTTCCGATTTGGATCGATCACTCACCGTCAAGCTTAGGTGATTCAGGCTACCAAGAGTCATAAAAAGCCCTTCTCTTCCAGAATAACAAATCTATTATAAACTCCGGAGCCGGTTCAAGTCGCTCTATTTTTGCTTTTGCTTTTTTATAAAAGATTCAATTCAGTGAAAAATAAAAGTATGCAAAATAATTTTAATATCTAAAAATAGAGGCTGAAGAAATAATAGATGATGGACAATGCTCTCTCACAGAAGCTTTGTTTCTCAATCTTTAATCCTCAGCCCTTAATCATCTCAATTATTTTCAGAGCTAATGATGTTATACACCAAAACCCCTAAGATTCCCCCAACAAGTGGCGCTAAAATAAACAACCAAAGTTGTTGTAAAGCCCAGCCGCCTTGAAAAATAGCCACGCCAATACTTCTGGCTGGATTCACTGAAGTATTGGTGACTGGAATTCCGACTAAATGAATGAGAACCAAGACTAAACCGATAGGAATACTGGCAAAACCGGATGGGATGTATTTAGGATGGGTTGTTGCCATGACGGTGATGATCAGAAAGAAGGTTAAGACAATTTCAGTTAAAGCTGCTGCAAACAGTCCGTAACCTTCAGGAGAATGCGCTCCATATCCATTCGTTGCAAAACCGGCACTGACATCAAAGCCGGGTTTTCCTGATGCAATGGCATATAAAATGCCGGCACCAAGTATTGCCCCAACTACTTGAGCGCCAATATAAATTGGCACCAAAGATTTCTTTAATTTGTTGGCGAAAGCTAAACTTACAGTAACTGCGGGATTGATGTGACATCCAGAAATGCCGCCAATGGCATAAGACATCACTAATAAGGATAAACCAAAGGCGAGGGAAACCCCTAAATAGCCAATTTGTTTGCCGGCTAAAACGGCACTGCCACATCCCCCTAAGACTAAAACCATTGTGCCGATCATTTCGGCAATGAAAATTCTTGCTCTGCTATTCATACTTTTCTTTATTTCGCCTTTCAACAAGTGTTCTTGCGACGTGTGTTGCTTGTTGCCGGCAAAGCGGATTAACGCTTATATCAAACGTAATACCTTTCTGAATCTTGGCACTACAAATTTAAGGGTGGTTGGTCATGTTAAATTCACGCATAACCCACAACAAATTTGGAGGACTGAACAGAAATGGTATAGAAATTTAATAAGCCAGCAACCAGAAAAAGAGGGACACTGAAAAACACGAAAGAAGAAATTATAATTTCTTCCTTTTCTCGTCCCGTCTGACTTCTGAATATTGACTTTTAAATTATTCCCAATATATTTGTTCTAATAACGCATGGTTGGAATAACTGATGTAACAGATAAGTTATTCGTCACAAGTAGAATAAACTCATCTGTTACATTTATGCGTCTCGCGAGGAGCCGGTGCCACCTTTGGGTTTAGCTGAGGAATTCGCGGGGATCTGTCACGTAGCCGGTGACTGCGGAAGCTGCGGCGGTGTAAGGTGAGGCGAGATAAATACCGGCCTCTTTATTCCCCATGCGTCCAGGGAAATTGCGGTTAGTGGTAGAGACGCAGATTTCAGGTTCATTCACCCGGCCAAACGTATCTTTTGGGCCACCCAGACAAGCGGCGCAGGAAGGGGCTGCAGGCTCAATGCAACCAGCAGCGAGGAAAATCTCAGACAGCGTTTGTCCCTCGTATTTCTGGCTAAACAGGTCTTCATAAACCTTTTGAGTCGCCGGCACCAAATAAGTCGGCACCTTTACCTGCTTGCCTTTGAGAATACGGGCGGCATTCATAAAGTCAGAAGTTTTGCCGCCGGTGCAGGAACCAATATACACGCGATTAATCTTGACATCGCTGCACTCTCGCGCCAAAGCACGATTATCAGGGGAGTGAGGTTGGGCAACCACCGGCTCTAATTTAGAGACATCACCTCGCCAAGTGCTGTAGAACTTCGCATCAGCGTCGGTGTAAACCGCCTCAAAGGGCTTGTCGGTGCGGGCGCGGACATAGTCAAACGTCGTCTGATCCGGCGCAATCGTCCCATTTTTGCCGCCGGCTTCAATCACCATATTGCACAGCGTCATCCGCTCTTCCATCGTCATCCGCTCAACCGCCTCACCGGCAAATTCCATTGTCCGGTAAGTGGCACCAGAGACGCTGATATCCCCAATAACTTGCAAAATCAAATCTTTTGCCAGCAAATAATCCGGCATTTCCCCATCAAGGATAAAACGCATCGTCGCCGGCACCTTAATCAGCAACTTGCCGGTGCCCATAATAAAACCGGCATCCGTATTGCCAATGCCGGTGGCAAACTGACCAAATGCGCCGGCGTTGCAAGTGTGAGAGTCCGTACCAAACAGCACTTCTCCCGGACGGGTATGACCTTCCTGAGCCAGGGCAATGTGGCAAACACCCTTATAATCCGGATTTGCCTTAAAATCCGAGCGATCAGTGATGTCGTAGAAATATTTAATCCCCTGCTCTCGCGCAAAATCCCGCAAGATATCCACATTGCGGTTAGCCCGCTCATCCGCCGTGAAAATGTAATGGTCTGGAATCAGAACAATCTTCTCAGAATTCCACACCTTAGCATCTGCACCGAATTCGCGCTTAAACACGCCAATCGTTCCAGGGCCACAAACATCATGGGTCATTAACAAATCAACATCAACCCAGATATTTTCCCCCGGCTCCACAGCCTCACGACCGGCAGCTCGTGCCAATATTTTTTCAGTGAGGGTCATCCCCATAACAATTCTCCTGCGGAGACGCTCCGCGCATTCTTTCAAATCAACAGGCTACACCATCTATACTAATGAGCGCTTCTGCTGTTTGCTTCACAAATATTGTCAACCTAGCCGGTTGTTGAGGTGGTTATTGCCTCAAGTGCAGACAACTTAAGGAGAAATTGTCACATCGCCGGCAGTCGGGGTATTGCTCACGGCCCGTAACATCGTGGCCAGCGCTCGATTATAGCCGAGAATTGCCCGCACTCGGTTGCCCTCAGAACGAGTTAACTCACTTTCAGCATCAATCACTTCACTTTGGGTGCCGACGCCGGCTTGGAAGCGCAACCGTGCCAGACGCAAAGCTTCCCGTGATCGCTCTACCTCCACAGAAGACGTTTGAATATTTTCAAAATTAGCCCTCAAGTCGTAGTAGGCTTGCTCCACCTGCAAGCGAACTTGGTTGCGCTGATCAGCAAACTGAGTTTCTGCGATCTGCGTATCGACTTCCTCCTGATTGGCCCTAGCTCTAGTCGCGCCCCCATTATATAAATTCCATCTCAACCGCGCTCCGACTGCGTAACCGTCGGTAATGTCAAAATCATCGGCAAACACGTCTAAAACGTTGTAGTTGCCAAATACGCTGACTTGAGGACGCCCTCCAGCCAGTGCCACCCGCCGCTGCTGTTGGTTAATTTCCCGCTGTACTAACTGTTGTTCCAATTCAGCGCGGTTTCTAAACGCCTGCACGATGCTCTCTTCTAGCGTGAGATTCCAGAAGCCGGCCACTTCTACGGGATCTGCGGCTGAAATATTGGTCGGCAGAGACAGACTCAACAATTGAGCCAACTGACGCTGGGAAACTTGCTGATCGCGCAGCGATTGGGTCAAATTTTGCGTCTCATTCGCTAACTGCACCTGCGCCCGCAATACATCAAACCGCGTTCCCACGCCGGCGCGTTCCAATGCCTCGGCATCCCGCAAACTTTGTTGAGCATTTCTGACGGCAGATTGAGCAATCCGCACTTGCTCATCAGCTTGCTGCACATCGTAATAAGCATTCGCCACATCAAGCTGCAATTGCTCATCAATGCGCTCGACCTCTAACTGATTCAGCTTGACTTGTCTATCTGCGGCTTTGATGTTAGCAGAGCGACGCCCCGATGTAATCACGTCGTAACTTAACTCTAACTGGCCACTCAAGCTGCGTGAGATCGTACTCCCGCCCTCCTGACCCGGTTGTTGTTGCTCCAGCCGCTCATTTTGTAGCTGTCCCTGTGCCGAATCTGAGCGCGTGACATCGGCATTTAAATCTAGTGAAGGCAGTTCTGCCGCCAGCGCTTCTTGCAGGGAATAGCGAGAACGTTGTAATTGTTGCTCGGCTACCTGTAAATCTTGATTATTGCGCCGTGCCAGTTCAATCGCCTGCTGCAAGGTGATGGGCTGAGTTCCCTGCACTCTAACCTCTTCCGGTTTGGTGGGAAATTGCAGGGGGTTAGGGTCAGGGTTGAGGTAGGCAGGAGCCGGTCTTGATGCCCCTCTTAAGGGATTGTCTCGCGGTTGTAAGGGCACTTGTTCAGCTTCTGCTGTATCTCTTTTGTCGCTGATAGGCTGCTCGTTACTCCCGTCGGCTGTCCCTTCTGCATTGGGCGAGGATTGGCTGGAGGCGGGGGGCGTAGCCCACGTTACATCTTTCCGCAATAAGTATGAATCTCCTGCAAATGGATCGGCAGGAGTGGGGGAGGGTGCTGTTTCGGAGGAACTGGGTTTGATGTTGCTGAGGGCGACTGTAACACCCAGTCCAGCAGCTATCAGATGACGCAAGGTTGACATACGTTTTTTTTTGCTCTGCTGTGTTGGAAACAACTTCAGATTTGTCAAGCAACCTTAAGCAGAATAGCAGTTCGCTTTAACAGTTCGCTCTTGACCAAGGATTTAAGGCGCTTGGGAATGGGGAATTTTCTGTATTTTCATCCCCTCACCCCCTCTTTCCCTTAGCCCATAGCCCCTACCGGAAGGGCAATAAAATTGTAAAGCTGCTGCCTTTGTTTAAGACACTCGAAACCTGGATGCTACCCTGGTGAGCTTGGGCAATGGCTTGAGCGATCGGCAAGCCGAGTCCAGAACCGCCTGTGTGCCGGGAGCGATCGCTGTTGACTCGATAGAAACGGTCAAAAATTCGCGTTTGCTCTGCCGGCGCGATGCCAATGCCGGTGTCCTGGACGTGAATCATAGCATGGTGGTTGCCGCGCTCTAAAATAACCGTGACTTGACCACCGGCAGGGGTGTATTGAATGGCGTTGACGACTAAGTTTAAAGCTAAACGATAAAGCTGTTCTTCGTCACCTACCACTGTCACGGGTTTGTCAGTTCGGATGTCTGTGGTGAGCTTAACACCGGCTGCAATCGCCAGATCCGCTAATTCTTCCGCGACGTCACTGATGAGATCGTTGAGACAACAAAAAATCTGGGATTTGGGATTTGGGGGTTGGGTTTCTCTGTCCATCCGCGAGAGGAGTAATAGATCCTGAACCAGCTGGGACAGCCGATGGTTCTGGCGCTCAATAACTCGCAGGGTGTCTCGCGCTTCACAGTCGCTGAGGTGAGCCATTCTGAGAACGGATTCAACGGTTGCTCTGATCGCGGCTAAAGGTGTCCGCAACTCGTGGGCGGCATCGGAGGTGAATTGTTGGATCTGTTGGTAGGATCGGTAAATCGGTTGCATTGCCAGTCCCGCCAGCCACCAGCCGGCACCGGCGACTGCAATCATGGCGATGGGCAATCCTAAAAATAAAATCCATCCGATTGCGGCGAGATAGTCATCAAAGTCTTTGAGTGAGCGTCCGACTTGAATATATCCCCAGTCGCGGTTGTTTTGGGTGTGTAGTGGCAGAGAAATTTGACGGTAGCGGTTGCCGCCGGCATCTTTGAGGGTGCGCCACAATTTTTCTGTGGAGGTGGCTGGCAATCCTGTGGGTTGGCTGCCGGCGAGGGCAATTAAGCGTTCTGAAAGATCCACTAAGCGCACGTAATACGCGCCTTGATGCAGCGCACCGGCTGTATGACGCCCGGAGTCCGACAGGGAGTTATGGCAGGGTTCGCCGACTAAACAGAGGTCGGGTAAGAGTTTTTGGGCTGCCGGTTCTAAGCGTCCGGGCTGTTTCAGTAGCGGTTCAATGCTATCGTGCAGGGTGCCGGCAACAGATTCTAATTCGCGATCTATTGTTACCCAGTGGGCGTGAGTGATGGCTTCGTAGACACCTAACCCACACAGGCTTAAAATTAGACCCATGACGCCGGCATACCAACTAGCCAATCGCCACCGAGTTAGCTGAAAAAGTTTATTTTGGTTCACAGCTCGCTTCTCATTTCTGATTGCCGGTTATGTTTGGCGTTGTTGAATTATCTGGTGTTTGGTTATTCTGTTTTAGGATAAGAATAATTAGAGCTTTTGGTATTTAAAAGTCGGTTATGTTAAATAATTAATATGGATTTTTTTAACCGCAGATTCCGCAGATAAGCGCGGATGTCGTTTGTAATTGTTAACTTAACAGGAGTCTGAAAATGGCCGGCAAGAAAATTTTAATGCTCGTTGGTGATTTTGTAGAAGATTATGAGGTGATGGTGCCTTTCCAAGCTTTACTGATGGTAGGTCACACGGTTCATGCTGTTTGCCCGGATAAGAAAGCCGGTGAGATTATCCGCACTGCTGTTCACGATTTTGAGGGCGACCAAACTTATAGCGAGAAGCCCGGTCATAATTTTACTTTAAACGCTACGTTCGATGAAGTGAATGCTGCAGACTACGATGCCCTTGTTGTCCCTGGTGGCAGAGCACCGGAATATATCCGCTTGAACGATAAGGTATTGGAAATTACGCGCCATTTTGCCCAAACGAAAAAGCCGATCGCGGCAATTTGCCACGGCTTGTTGGTTTTATCGGCTGCCGGTGTTTTAGAAGGCAGACGCTGTACAGCTTACCCAGCCTGTAGCTTTGATGTACTCAGAGCCGGCGGAAAATACAGTGAGATTCCAGCCTCGGAAGCGCTGGTAGATGGCAATTTGGTAACAGCACCGGCATGGCCGGCTCATCCCCGCTGGCTGGCTGAATTCCTCAAACTGTTGGGCACTCGGATCGAACATTCAGAGCGGGTTGCTGTGTAAATGGAGTCGGGAGCAGAGCAAGCACTGCTTCCGAATATCATATTTTGTTACCCACTGGTTATATAAGTCAGAAAAATTCAAAAAACATCTACTAGATTAGAACTAACCGCTCTAATCTGGGCAGGCTGCTATGAGTCTAATTAAGCAGCTAGAAATCCAGACTTTAACATCAGCTAAGTCTGGAATGGTTGAGCTTTACACACCTCAGTCTAGCCACGAAACCATGTTATCGCAGGTTGCGGCTGGGGTTGTTGACGATATATTTGTGCATCATTTCCAAACTGATCAATTGCTCGTGGTGCGCGGGAGTTTTGTATTAGTAATCTTACAAAACCGGCAATATCGGTATATTGCTTTAAGTGAACATCTGCCGGCTGTTGTGACGATTCCTCCTGGCGTACCTCACGGTGCGATAAACTTTAGCGAGGAACTGCGTCTTATAATGAATGCTGTGTTAAGACATGGCATTCCTAACGAACGAGATTACCGTCCAATGAAGCCACGGATTCCTTATAATATGGCTGTAGCTAAAGCAGCTTTAGAACAGCTTCTCAGTCCTGCTACTGCATAATCCTTAAATCCGCTGCTTTCAGTTCCTCTCTTTCAAAAACTTACCTGTATGGAAGTTATCAAAGTTAAAGTTAAACCCAATTCCAAACAACAAACCATACAGGAAGAGCCAGATGGGAGTTTTATGGTACATTTGAAGTCGCCGCCGGTGGATGGCAAAGCGAATGAGGAATTAATCAAACTTCTGGCTAAAAAATTTGAGATTCCTAAATTCCAAATCACGATTAAATCAGGTTTATCTTCGAGGAATAAGCTTGTTGAATTGGGATAGAAGAGGGATTTTTTGATGGCTACTTTGAATTTAGCCTCAACTAGAACTTGTTTGAATGAGCGTGATATTC
Organism: Microcoleus sp. FACHB-672; assembly: GCF_014695725.1. Lineage (NCBI taxonomy): Bacteria > Bacillati > Cyanobacteriota > Cyanophyceae > Oscillatoriales > Microcoleaceae > Microcoleus > Microcoleus sp. FACHB-672. The sequence goes on from NZ_JACJOU010000018.1 coordinate 24,885, forward strand.
AGCAATAGATTTTATTGGCTTTGAGCCAAGATCTTTGCAAAATCGGAAATAGAGGCTGAAAAAGCCTACGCCATATAGGTTTTAGCGTTAAAGGGTTCTAGGTGTTAAGGAATTCTTCGCCAAGAGTATCAGGATCTCGGCTCAATGCCAACAAGTTCGCAAACTCCATGAGCAATAAAATGAGTAAACAAAGCAAAATAAGAAACTTTTTGTAAATGTTGGTTAAGTGTTTTTCACTGCCCACATTCGACGATTCTTTGTCAATCGCGTCAGCATCAACCGGATCATGATAACATAAACTATTCCTTCGTGATTTTCAGACAAGCATTTATAGTCACCAGTCAAAATGCGAGCATTGTCAAACCACGTCCAAGTGCATTCTATAATCCATAATTTTGGTTATACTTGAAAGCTTTTGGCAGCTTCCTACAGATGTGGAGAGGGAAAAGGAATCGATAGCGAAGTATAGCTCTAAACTTTGTTAGTTTCTAATCTCCTGTCTTTTTGATATTTATTAAGTTAGCTTGAAAATACCATACAAGACATTTGCATTATGTCACTGCTTCTACTATTAGCTGTACTCGTTTTAAGTGGTTTGTTAGTAAAAATCTACCGTGAACGGGAGCAATTAAGACACGACTTAAGTAGATATGGCAGTTTGCCTTCCAAAGAGGAGCGAGAAAGGCAACTGGATTCAAATATTTATCTTAAGGAAAGCGAACTCGAAAAGCTTCAGAGGGAGCAAAACAATTTTCTTACCCAAATTAGAAATCTTAGACAGAAATTGGAGGAGGTAGAAGAGGAGGAATATGTTCAAAACTTCGGATTTTACAAATCCAGGTATGATTTTAGAAGCTCCACAGAGTATGAGATTCGGCTAGAGGAAATAAGAGCCAAACAGAGCGGAAGGATAAAAAATCGTACAGCTGCCATCTGCCATGTACCCTGGACAGTTGAGGGTAGTAAAACGAAAGGGGAAGAAATGACAAATGACTATCTCAAACTTTTATTGAGAGCATTTAATGGAGAATGCGACGCGGCGATCGCCAAAGTTAAATATAACAATGCAGTTTCCTTAGAAAAGAGGATAAATAAGTCTTTCCAGGAACTCAACAAGTTGTCGGAGATAAATAAATGTGAAATTACATCTAGGTATCTCATCTTAAAACTTGAGGAACTATATCTTACCCATGAATTCCAGGAGAAAAAGAAGGAGGAAGATGAAGAACAAAAAAGAATCCGAGAACAGATGCGTGAAGAGAAACGGGCAAGCCGTGAACTAGAAAAAGCTAAAAAAGAGGCTGAGCAAGAAGTAAAACGTCGGGAGCAGGCTTTGGAGCAAGCAAGGCGAGAGGTTGTCCAAGCTGTAGGAAAACAAAAGGAACGTTTGGAAATCAAAATTCAACAATTGACTCAACAGCTTGAAGAATCTCGAGCTGTTGAGCGCAAAGCAACGGCTCGTGTACAGATGACGAAATCAGCACACGTCTATATTATTTCAAATATTGGTTCTTTTGGAGAGAATGTTTATAAGATTGGGGTGACACGCCGCCTTGAACCGTTGGATCGTGTTAAAGAACTCAGCGGCCCAGCAGTTCCTTTTCCATTTGATGTTCATGCAATGATATTTTCTGAAAATGCATTAGAAATGGAAAGGCTTTTACACGAGCATTTTTGGGAGAGAAGTGTAAATAAGTTTAATGACCGTAAGGAGTTTTTTAGAGTTTCTTTGGATGAAATTGCCTTGGCAGTGGAAGAAATCGCCTCAAGAACCAAGGCTGTCAAAAAAACAGAGCTAAAAATCACAAAAGTTGCAGAAGCTGAACAATACAGAAAGACACTTGCACTGGAAAGAAGCGGAACTTTACACTCACCCTCAAGCTATACACCCACATGGGATGAGGATGAAGAATTGGATGATGAATAAATGAAGAGCATCTTATTCATGACCGTTGTGATCCTGTAATGCAGAAGCAAAGCGAGCTTTGTAAGATTACTTAGCCTGACAAACAACCCTGAAACCAATTCGGTTAAGCCTCTCTTCTGGTTCCCAACCAAAGCGAAATGCAGAACGGCAAAGTGGTGGGTCGTTATCCCATGAACCGCCACGCATTACTCGAGACTGATTCAAATTATCCGTCAGCCCTACGCTGCCATCATTAGGTAAACAATCATAGCTGTCATGGAAGTAATCTAAGCACCATTCCCAGACATTACCATGCATATCAAATAGTCCAAAAGCATTTGCAAATTGAAAAGTTTTTATTGAGGTTGTTTCCTCCCGATAGGCACCTTTAGGACCAGATGCATATTTGTAACGACCATCGTAATTGGCTATATCCGGTGTAATCGTTTTGCCAAAATGAAACGGGGTTGTTGTTTGAGCACGGCACGCGTATTCCCACTCTGCCTCAGTTGGAAGGCAATATTCATGATCGGTTCTCTGAGATAGTCGCTCACAAAATTCAACAGCTTCATACCAAGAAATAGTTTCTACAGGTCGAGCAGATCCCTTAAAGCAAGAAGGATTAGGGTGAAGGTCCAAATTAACCTTGGGTAGGGAAGATACCACCCTCCACTGTGCCTGTGTGATTGGTGTTTTAGCAATCAAGAATGATTTGACTGTTACTGATTGCTGAGGAGTCTCATTAGGTCGTCGGCCTAACTCAGTCTCTGGTGAACCTATTAAGAAGCTCCCTCCAGGGATATAAACCATTTCCAATTTTACCTTATCGTCAAAATTCTCAGTGAAATAGTAAGCATTCCCTCGACGACGAGTAATTTCTTTACCTAACTTATCGAGAGTTATGTAATCAAAATAAAAGGGTTTTAGAGGCAAAGATAAAGGAGGCGGGGGAGGTGGGGGGATGGAAATTGAAGATTTGTCAGGATGGATTGCGGAAGAAGCCAGACTACTGAAGATACGCTTAGTCACACTTTCTACGTCTTCATCCGTAAGATTCAGCTCATGCTGTAGAATTTTGAGTTCCCGTTGAGCGTGATCGCCTAAGGAAAAGTCGTTCTTCAGTTCTGCCTGGAAACATTCCTCATATTGCTTTAAATTACTCTTATATTCGCGGTAGGGCTGCCAAACTTCAGCTTCGATTAAGGTAGCTTCCTCATCAGAAAGCTTGAGCTTCTTGCGTTGGAGATCAAGGATGCGGCGTCCAGTTGGGGAGATTTCATCTTGAGAGCTACATTGTTCAACTAGCTTGCGATATTGTTGCTTGCGATCATTGTTTGCTGCTTTTGCCAATAAAATCGCTTCCCCTTCTTGGAAAACATACCGTTCTGGTCGCATAGAAGGAGCGGCTTTAGGGACTTGCTCCTTAACATACTCATGCAACTCGTTTATTGAGATAAAACCATCCTCATCCAGGTCAGCAGCTCCCGTTTTAATGCCTTCAACAAGATAGCGTGTGTAAACTGCTAGTTGTTCTCCTTCTCGCGGTTCAAAAGAGTATTGGGTTGCTGCTGAGGAGGTAAGGATAACGCGCCCTTTGCCACCAAGCTGCCGTGGAAAGTCAATCATGCCACCATCCCTAGCGGCCATACCTGTTGGAAACGCTCCACTATGGCAACAATCAAGGATGATTACTTGCCGTTCAGAGCCGCAATTATCCATCTGGTCATGTATAAAACTGGCTTCCAAAGCGGTTGCTTTCTCGAAACGGCTTTGTTTCTCCGTCTCTCGATTTGTGAGGAAAAACTTTCCAAACTCATCGGTAACTCCATGTCCTGAAAAATACAGTAGCAACAGATCGTCTACATCCCGATCCGTAAACAGCTTGCTAATCGCACGTCGCATTTCTAGCAATCTAGGATTTTTGAGGGGAATAACTTCATCAAATTCACCTATCTCTGGATCAAGTAGTACCTCCTGCATTGCATCAACGTCTCTAGTTGCTGCCGGTAGCGGCTTTAAGCCCGGCTCATATTCACTAACCCCTATCAACAATGCATATTTTGCCATTAGCGCTATTCCAACTGTGAGAATCGTTGAATAGCTTCTTCTGCTGCCTGAAGTTCTAGTTGACTACGGGCTTCTACTTCAAACTCTCTCCCATCTGCAAACTTCGCCTTGATTTTGATTGGCTTGTCTCCCAAACGATCGCCCAGGAAACCAAAGACATTCTTGAGGCTGCTTAAGCTAACCTTGGCTTGGAGCAATCCCCACAAAAATGCGGCTCCTTTGCTCTCTTCAGGAGGATTGGGGTCAGAAACACGATCAACTTTCACACCTGGAATATCGCGCATTTGCTTCCAGATGGTTTGGGTCAGCTTTTCCTGTTGGGTAGAACTGGTGCCAGAGTTTTGAAAATCAATGGTCAATTCTATAGAGGCAGTATCCGTCATATGGTAAACCCTTTGCTATAAACGCATCGAACAAGATTTTAGCCTGTGGCGGAACGGCTACAACGGTGAAAGTCCGCTCGTACATTTTAAAGTGACTAGCTTAAGAAAAACAAATGTTTCCTGTTATCTGCTGAATAAAGGCATATAGATTCGGCGGCGCTGCTTTTACATCTGCTGTATTGGCAGAACTGACGTAACAACCCAAAACTAATCCCAACACATTTACCACAATGTGGCGCTTGCGCCATTGCACCTTTTTGTTGCTATCAAACCCGTGTTGTTCGCGCCTTTTTGCCCCAGTTTGACCGACTGACTATCAATATTTGCCAGACTCGGTTGAGCCAAGCGCCCCTCACTGGCTCGCACTTGCTGCGCCAGCTCGGCATTGATTTGCTCCCAGATGCCTAATCTCATCCATAGCCAATAGTAGCCTTACACAGTTTGCCACGTTGGAAAATCACTGGGCAAATTATGCCATTTGATGCCATTGTCGGCTCGGTAGAAAATCCCATTCAAAACGTCTCTTAAGCTGACTTCTCGAGGATTTACCTACCCAGCAAAAATATCAGCAGCCGCTACATTTGCAATTTCCTCATCCCTACGCTGCCGGCATTCTTCCAAAAATTTACAGGACTGATTAAAAATGAGAGGGATGTGGCCTAGCAATTCCATAGCCTTGGGCGTAATCGACTCCCAGCGTCCGCAGCTTCATGAGGATTGCATCATTTTCCACAAACTCAGCAATCGTTTGTAACCCCATGACATGAGCAATGCGGTTAATCGCTTCTATCATTGCAAAGTCGAGTGGGTTATCCACAACATTTTTGACAAAACTGCCATCAATTTTAAGATAATCCACCGGCAGGTTTTTTAAATAAGCAAAAGAAGACGTGCCACTGCCAAAATCATCTAAAGCAAAATAACAGCCCAATTTCTTGAAAGTGTGGATGAACTGAGCAACTTTCGTTAAATTAGCCAGGGCGACTGTTTCTGGAATCTCAAAACAAAGAACGTGAGGCGGAACTTCATGCAAAGCGAATTGCTCTTGCAGAAAATCATGGAACTGGTCATCATTAAGGGTGGCACCAGAAAGATTAATACCATAAAGCCTTTGCAGGCAACCGGCAGGCTGTTGAGGGGTGCCGGCATCCAACTGATTGTGGTGCGCTGACAGGTGAGTAAATAACGTGCGAATCACCCAGCGATCAATCGTGTGCATAATGTTGTAGCGTTCCGCTGCGGGAATAAACGCCATTGGCGAAACCAGATCGCCGGCTTCATCTTCAAGGCGCAGCAGCACTTCATAATGCTCTCTGTTTAATGAGCCATCTGTAATTGGCACAATTGGTTGGAAAAAAAGACGAAAGCGATTCTCTTCAAACCCTTGCGTAATTCGGGAAACCCATTGCATTTGGCTGTGGTGCTGTGCCAATTCGGTTTCATCACTTTGATGAACGTGCACTCGATTTCGTCCCTGTTCTTTCGCAGTATAACAAGCCCCATCTGCTGCATTTAATACATGGGTCAAACTATAACTTTCTGTGTTAATTGCAACCAAACCAATACTGGCACCAATGCTAAAGGTTTTATCCTCCCAAACAAAACGAAATGCTTGGATACTTTCACGGAGCGAATTTGCAATTCGCCGCGCTTGTTCTAAGGGACATTGGTGAAGCAGCACGGCAAATTCATCGCCGCCAAGACGAGCAAGACTATCCGTTTTACGCACACCGGCTTGTAGAAGGGTGCTAATTTGACGCAGCAATTCATCCCCAGCCACGTGACCGCAAGTATCATTAACAATCTTGAACCGATCAAGATCCAGATAACAAAGTGCGTGCTGTTGATTTTGCGTCTGAGCAATCAGCAAAGCCCGTTTCAAATGTTGTTCAAATTCGCGCCGGTTGATTAAGCCGGTTAAGGCATCATGACTGGCTTGCCAGGATAACTGACGGGCAAGGGCGCGTTCTTCGGTAACATCGTGAAATACCAGCACCGCACCGATAATTTGACCGGCACTGGCGAGAATAGGTGCAACCGATTCATCAATGGCAAACTCTGTACCGTCTTTGGCAATGAGTAGGGTTGGGTTAGCCAGTTCTCCAATGCGGTTGCCACGCAGGGCGGCTTCTACCGGGTTGTCCACCGGCTCACGGGTGATTTCATGAACAAGCCGAAACACTTCGCTCACTGGCTTGCCAATGGCGTCTTGAGCCGGCCAGCCAGTCAATCTTTGGGCTGCGGGATTGAGAGAGGTAATATAGCCCAAAGCATTCGTGGTAATGACTGCATCGCAAATTGAGTGCAGCGTGATCTGAGCGAGTTCTTTTTCTTGCAACAGCGCTTGTTCAACGCATTCGCGTTCGATGATTTCCTGGCGCAGTTTTGCATTCGCTTTTTCGAGTTCGGCAGTGCGTTCTTTCACCAGTTCTTGCAGGTGTTCCTTATGCTCACGCAGCTGTTTTTCCGCCCGTTTGCGCTCTACAATTTCCACAACTAGCTGGTCGTTCGATTCTTTTAACGCGGCAGTGCGTTCCTCAACTCGAATTTCCAGCTGTTCCTTTGCCTCTTTGAGTGCGGCTTGTGCCCGTTGGCGCTCGGTGATATCGATGCCGGTGGCGATAATATATTTGATTGAGCCGTCTGGGTCGCAAAGCACGGTATTTGTCCAAGCAATCAGCCGGCGATTTCCACTTTTTGTCACCCAGTAATTTTCATATTGGTGCGGACACTGGCTTGTTTGCAGCTCTTTAAAAACCGCAACCGCCGGCTCAACCTCTTCAGGAAGTAGCAACAAATCCCAGAACAACCGGCCTTCCGCTTCCTGCGCTGAGTATTCCGTGGTTTGCTCACAGCACCGATTAAAGCGGATAATTCGCCCCTGTGGGTCAAGAACGACGACTAAAGCACCAGCAGTATCCAACACGGTTGTAACAAAGTTACGCTCCTCTCGTAAGGCTTCTTCAGCGGCTTTACGTTGTGTAATGTCTCTTGCCACCCAAATCACCTTGTCTACCTGCATTGGCGAAATGCTAGCGGCAAACCATCGAGTGGGCACCTGTCCGTGCGCCCCTCCCGACTCTCCCATAAGCAGACCGTACTCAACATTAATCATCTGCCCAGTTTCTAAAGCCTGATGGATATAGCTGAGAAACAGTTCAGCTTGGGATGGCTCAAAAACCTCATGCAGTTCTCGGCCAATTAGCTCAGTTGCCGGTTTGTACAAAAGCGCGGGATTTGTGGGCGCAATTTTAAGATAGCGTCCTCGCGCGTTGAAAACGACGATGACATCGGGTATTGCCGCTAATATGACGCGAAGTTCAGCCTCTGAAGTCCGCAGTGCTTTTGCCGTCCATTCCCGTTCAGCAATCTCAAGTTGCAGTTGCTCATTCGCTTGCTTGAGTTTCCTGTCTTCTGGGGGTAATAGGGGGGTGGCAAGCTTCTCTACGGTCGGTTTTAGCTCCTTATTGGCCTTCTTCATAGCTGCTTCTGTCTGATCGCACTCAGTAATGTAGGTGACGGTGTCCGAGAAATTCGAGTTTGGCCTGCCGGTGTCAGCAGGGGCTGTTCTATTGTGTGAAATTTATTCAGGTTAGGTAGAAACTGCTTGACTTCTGCTGGGGTTTGATCGAAGTCGGCATCGCTACCACCGTACTCGATTTGGGCACCTGTTTGGTTGGGCCAGATACACGTTGCTGGCCAGACATTGATGCCGGCACCGGCATCGGCATGATCCACTAACTGACCTTTCGCACTCAGCCAGATGAGATCGGCATCTAAAAACAAACAATTATCCTCATGCCGGCTATCTTTCCTTCTAAAAATTTTATGAGTTTGAAAGGCTGGCCAATAATTTTCTAAGCAGTTCTCTAAATCCCCAACATCCCTGTCTAGCCGGCAGCTCTTGCCCAGTTGTTTTTGAAGGATTCTGTCTGTAAATTGTAACCAAAGTTGATCAAAAAAGATATCAAGCTTATTTGGCCCAGAAACCCCTCCTTTCATCGGCACTTGATCGGCATTATATTGACAGCCTTTTTCAGGCACTTCCCAACAGTTTAACCAAGCCGGCACAGAAAACTCAAAGATCCCCAGATAGTTTTTATTTTTTCCCTTCCCCCTTCTTTGTCCTTGAATTTCCCAACTTGTGGGCGCACAGATGAAAAATCTTGCTGGTTCCCCACTTTTTTCTACTTTCTCAATCGCAAAGCGAATACAAGGAATCCTGTTATTGCTCAAGCAGATTGGCAATCGGTTAAGAGCGACTTTTAACAAAACTTGATGAAGATTGCTATCTGCAACTGCAATAGGTTCCAGAGCGATACTCCTTCCGTAGCAAAGGGGCTGGTTTGGGTGGTGAGCGACAGCAGCAGCTAGTACCCCAACAAAGTTGCTTTGAATTTGTTGTACACTCCAGCCGTCGATTAATAGCGCTGTGGTGTTCCACAATAGAATGCGCCCATCACGATTGCCGGTCGTGACAAAATTATTCAAATTCTGCCTACTCACGGCGGCGTGAGGTTACCGTTGAGAGTGCCCGGACAGATGCTTATCTTCATGGGCCGGCAGGAGAGACAGCAACATTTTTTCTCTCAAATTTACCAGCGGCTGCGGCTGTTGGGAGAAAAAATGTTTCGACATTTGCTCGATGTTGAGAAGCTAAAGATATCAGTAATTTATTTAGCAACTTTTTGTGTCTTATCATTTTTTATTACGGGATAAATACTGATTAATTGTTTCGCTATCTACTTTTCAGACGCAATCGCTTGCCGGTCTACCCAAATTTAGAGTTGTTCTGGTAATTCTTTCTCCTAAATAGCCAAATTTGACAAATTTATAATTTTCTGTGGCAGAAAAGATTGATATCGGTTTCAATCAGCTAGGATTTGAGCAAGCTGTAACGCTCATAACTTTAATAATTTCGCACAGTCAGGCCCAATCGGAATATTTTCAAAATTTAACTTGGCTAGGGTAATCTTACTAAAATACAGTCTCTCACTTTCAGAGGAATTAAGTTACAGAAAAACTTAAAATTTTGAATAAGATTTCACTCTGGCAAATTAATTATGCAAGTAGAAAAAAGCGATCAGGGGCTGAGTGCGATTGTGCTGGCGGGGGGCCAAAGTTCCCGCATGGGACGGGATAAGGCTTTGATTGCACCTCAAGGCGTTCCACTACTCAAACAGGTTTATGAGATTGCTGTGAAGTGCGCGTCGCCGGTGTATGTCGTGACACCTTGGCCGGAACGATATCAAGATATCTTGCCCAATAGCTGCCGGTTTATCCGAGAGGTGCCTTTGGCTGACGAGACGGAACCCCACGGGCCACTGGTGGGGTTGGCCCAAGGATTGACACAGGTGGAAACACAATGGGTACTGGTACTCGCTTGCGATCTGCCTCGGTTGCAAGTTGAGGTTTTGCAGAGTTGGATAGGGCTGCTGGATGATGTCAAGGATGATGCGATTGCCTTGCTGCCGCGAGATGCCAAGGGCTGGCAACCGTTGTGCGGCTTCTACCGGCACAGTTGTCTGCCGGCACTCACAGGCTTTATCAACCAGGGGGGCCGATCATTTCAGCGCTGGTTATCCCAATATCCTGTGCAAGAGGTGCCGGTGAGCGATAGGCAAATGCTGTTTAATTGCAACACCCCCACCGATCTTGAACAAGTAAAAGGCGAAACGTAGACAGTTGTCTCGATTATCACATTTTCTCCTAAGCTTCATTGTTCACCGATTGCGTCTTCTACCTTTCGGTAGATAGTCTAAAAAAAGTCTAACTGTAGAGAGAGGCTGCTTATTCTTTCAATTGCTTAAGATGAATGCATGACAAAGCCTCTTAGTCAAAACTCAATAAAACGGAGAACAATATGAGCATTGAAGATAGAGCGGCAGCGACTGCCAAAAACATAGAAGGTAAAATTCAAGAAGCGGTGAGTGAAGTCACAGGTGACCCGAAAGACAAAGTTGAAGGTCAAGTAAAACAAGAACAAGCGGCAAATATGCACGCTAAAGAAGACGTTAAAGATGGCGTAAAAAACTTCATCGATAAAGCTTGAGGTTTTTGCTTGAATCTTTGAATAATAAAAAATCCAGCATAATCAACTATGCTGGATTTTTTATTTGATAAAAATCCACTTAAATTCATAGCTGAACGCAATTTTAGGAATAATTGCCGCTAAAAATCACCCAGGTTTCGATTAAGCTTGATTCCGAATTTGAGTTAGCTTCACTGCTTTTTTGAGAAATCCTCGTTGTGAGCTTGAAACCCAAATATCGCTGGATAACAGTATTTTTGTCAGCTTATAGCGGAGCCTGCCACCTAAAATAGCGCCGCTACAGTCACTGAATAGTCTAGTGTTTGGACGAGGTGGGCTGAGGGGAAGTTCCAAAAACCAGCGACTTCATCTGTTTTGTTTTTCTCTAGCAGTGGCCAAATTGTCTTCTCGGCGCTAGGCGTTCATTAGTGAGCGGTAAAGCTTATAATTACACACTATTCGATTGTCTTAATATTTTCTTAAGAATCTTGATGAAACAAGGCTGTTTGCAACTTCTTCTAAAAGATAAGTTCAGCAATTACCAATAAGGGTGATAATAGCCTAGAGATTGAAGTAAGCACATCTCAAACGAGAACCGTCCAGCGAGTAGACGTTGTTTGTTCGCTCTCACAGCGCAGTTATTCGCTATCCTAAACCGGAATAACTTTCTAAATTTGGACAGTTTGTTAACTGCAACAAGGAAAGTTCCCGGAGGCGGTGCCGGCAAACCATCTAAAAACAACCTGAAAAGGATGCCGGTGAAGCATTCCCCCCTTCAAAAGGACGTAAGTTGCGGCTTAGAACCTACTAGACAGTTGAGAAACCATAACGTATGTTCTTAACAGTTGAAAGCCGCTCAGAAATAATCGATACATAGACAAAGTTACCTTGCACCCCACTCCACCCAACCGCTTAATTTAACCCAGACACCATGAAAACATCTTTTCCCGTTAAATTCGCTGCCTTTACCGTAGCAGCCCTCTCAACAATCACCGCTTTAAGCCCACTTCTCGCTGCAACTTTTGGCAAAACAGAAGTTGACCAAAATAAATTCGTCGCGGTGGCTCAACCTCTTGCTAATAATACTTATAAACTGCTGGTGATCGAACAGCTATCGAGCGCACGTCCCTGCTGGAATGAAAGCGGGTCGAGTCCTGTGCAGGTGCAACCGCTGCTGCTGAACTTTGACTTCACCGGCATCTGTTCGCGCAGCTTGGACAGTAACGGCTACTCTATCCGAATGGCGGATCAAGATTTAGGATTGCAGTACAGCCTGCGGGTTGTTAAGCGAGATGGAGATGTGCGACTGGTGGGATCGAGCACGAGTCGAAATGCACCTGTGATTGAAATCGGAAGAACGAATGGCGTTTCCAATGATTTTTCTAAAATCGTTCTGAATCCCGGCTGGCGGATGACGAAAAGAAGTTATGATGGCAAGACTTTAGGGCACATTTACTTTACCAGCGATCAAGCATTAGGTGCCACCCCAACAGATGGGGGTAACACCGGCGGAACCAAATTCGCAGACATCCGCACGGATGTTTACGGCAAGGAAATCGATCAAGCTGTGGAACTAGGATTTGTTGCCGGCTTTTCTGACAATACCTTCCGCCCGCAAGAAACCTTAACCCGTGAGCAATTGGTGTCTTTGGTGGTGGAATCTTTGAAGAACGTCCCCAATGCCAATATCACCCTCCCCACTCAAGCGACATCCAGCCCCTATCCGGATGTGGAGACCTCGCGCTGGAGTGCAGCGAAGATTCAATGGGCACGGGATAACAACTTGATCAGTGGTTATCAAGATGGCACCTTCCGACCGGCACAGTCGGTGACACGGGCCGAAATGATGGCCGTGTTGCGACGGGCGGCAGAAAAGGGCAAATCGCTGCGCGGACTGCCCACGACACTGGGTGCCAAACAAACGCCTAAAGTTTTCTCAGACACCTCAACTCACTGGGCAGCTCCCCTAATCACTCAGATGTCTGGCTATTGTAATGTCGCTTCCCCACTGAATGAAACCGGCAACGCCTTCTACCCAGATCAAGCGGCACGCCGTAACTACGCAGCTGCGGCGACTCTGCGGACGTTGAACTGCGTCAAGTCAGAATCAGCAACCCCAACACCGTAATTGCAAGGGCGCTAACGCTTCTAGGGATGATTTAAAAGCTCACCAACCGCGATAGGGCCACCGGCAATTACGGTGGCTAAAACGCCGGTTTGGGCGTGGCCAAATTTTTGGGGAAGTAAGGAGAATAGGGGAATATCGCGTTCGCCGGTTTCGGGATTAACGTCTATGTTCGCACACCGGCCAATCCTGGCAGAGATGGCAATTCGGCATTCTCCGATCTGCAATTCTTTCCCGATCCAGTTGAATTCTTCCCAAGCGGATACGCCGTCTATGACGATGTTCGGACGAAATCGGCGGGCGTCAACCGGCTGACCGGCTTCTGTTGTGATTGCATCAAGGCTTGCCTGACTGACGAGGGAAATATGCACTGGCTGCCGGTCGGGATAGCGTGTCGTGCCGGTGCCACTGCCGACGAGGCGCAGGGGGGCTTTCTCTGGGTGCCGTGCGGTTGCGGTGGGGTCGAGGGAAGCCAGGTATCCGGTGAAAAATGCCCCGATGAGTTCGCGTCCTGCCGGTGTGCCGGTGTCTGCCACGAATAGGGGAACCCCCTGCCGGTGAACACTTAAATTGCCTGTTTGCGGCTCGTAGTGGCACTCTAGGCCGGCTAAACCAGGCCAATCGTTCTGCATGGCAAAATTGCCTTTAGGCAGCCAGGGAATGCTTTCTTGAGGGTCAGAAATCTTATCTGCTTCGACGTACATTAAAGCAAAGGCGCGATCGCCGGGAATGCCATGCCCTGCTTCCAGGGTGACGCGCTCACACTCATGGGGCGTCAGACCTTTAATGGGATAAGTAAATAACTGCTTGATTGCTGCCGGTGTCATGGGATTTGATTGACGAAAATAATTGCAATTATGCCTTAATAATTTAAGCTAATTGCGTGATTAAATGTCAACCAAATCCATTGCTAAAAACACTTTATCCAAGTCTGGTTTTATCTTTATAGATGCGGTGCAGCCAAATTGTTTCTGCTTCTTTTTCTGCTTGAGAATCGCTTAGCGAAAAATAGCGAATTTCTGCCTCACCGATACTCCAACTATCGCAGCAGGCTGTAATAGCTTTGTTAGAATACTCAACACTTTCTCCCTTTTTATTGTTACCTCCTGCCTCATTCTTGTCATAAGTCCAGGGAGACCATTCTCCATTTGGATCGTTAACGATAAATCCATTGTCGGTGTATCCCTTGATCACGAGAATATGACCGACTGCTGTAAAAAAACCGTGTACGATACAAATTTTTTCCTGATCAATGGCTTCTCGGATATCTTTGAGAGTGCCTTTTTCAGTGAGATCGTCTTTGATGCCGGCATAACTTTCAGCAATCCCCTTCAAACCTGACGTCGTAAAACGATTCCAGCCGTTATCAACAGCACGTGTATAGAGTTCGTCCTCTAATTGACGCTGGCTGCCGTTACCTCGAACTCCCAAGTGCCAAAGGCACATAGCGAGCGATGTCACGTTACAAGCTGTGTAGGGTTCAAACTTATTGTCTAGTTGCGAGAAGTAGGGAACACCCTGAATAACTTTCATGATTTGACCTCACAAATTTTGGACGATTCTGAAATAATTGCTACCGAAAGAAATCCATGCCGACAGAAAGCGTGGACTCCAGAATATAAGCTCAGATATTCTAAGCCTAAAAGCAGCAATTTGAATCGCCGGCACTTGGAGAAATATCATCGGCATTTCTAGCCGTAGTGGTGAAAGCAGCAAAAGGTGCTTGCTCATTTGAAGATAAAACTAAATTCTTGAATTTATCCCAAGGAAAGTTAACACCTGGATCGCTACGACGTGTTGGATCGAGCTTTGCATGAGAGACAATATGGCGAAGATTGGGATACTTTGCCCAACAGTAACGAACAATTTTTGCTGTCACAGCAATCTGCCAATCTGAAAACGTGTCCGCTTTTGTTTGTGCGTTGACAACTTCGATTCCCAAAGACCAGTGATTGACTTTCGTTTTGCCGGCATTCACATCTGGGTGTGACACTTGGCTGCGAACGTGCCATGCTGCAAGGGTTTCAGGTACACAGGCCCAAATTAATTGACCATGCTGAGGCTCATTCTCATCTGGAACCAACCAATGAAAACTGGCTTTGCCGTCTCGCATAACTGAAATTGCGCCTTCGGAACTCGCGCCGGCTGTTGCGTGAATGACAACTGCTTTAATGCCGTCAATGGGATGGACATCTCGTTGCGTTGTACATCCTGACCAATGATTACGAATGCCGGGATACCAAGTTTCGGGAATTGAAGCGTCTGTTGGCCGGTTTGTGGTGGGAAGATCAAATTGATAGGTTTTTGGATCGCTTGCCATAACTTAATTTTTCGTTTCAGGGTTAGTGATAACGAAGTTATTTCTGACAGAAAAGAGAGTATCAGGAAGAAAAAGTGACTAATTTATGTAAAATTGTGTAAATTATCGGATACATTCGTTAACTGGCGCAAAGCCGGCATCGTCAGCCCCGAATTAATGATGCTTCGCTTCATGTCGCATCACTTTTTGAACCCAGCGAATCAGGGTTAACGCGACAACCCGTCATTCTGGAATATGTGACTCAGTGCTTTATCAAAACAATTGATAGGAGATGATCACCCTAAACTTCAATAGTTTTAGAATTGGTGTTTTAATTGCCGGTGAAATCAAACGCTAAAAAAAAGGGTAAAAGAGTAACAGAGAAAAGGGTTAAATAGTCCTCGCGGGAACGAGTGCCACCCGAAAACCGATGCCGACGTACCTGAAGTCCGGCACGATACCGCTACGATAGGCAGCGCGGCAGTTCCTGGGGTAGTTGTACCAAGAACCTCCACGCAGCAACCGGCGATTGCTATCTCCACCACTTTCCCAAGCACTGCCATCAGAAGGCGCACCGTTATAATTTTCATGCCAGACATCTTGACACCACTCCCAAACATTGCCGTGCATATCATACAGCCCGAATGCGTTGGGGCGGAAACTCCCAACATCGGTTGTTTGTTGCCGGTAAACGCCTTCTAGTTCCCAGCAGTAAAGGCCGCCGAAAGAGTAGTAGTTGCCATTATAGTTGGCTAAATCTGGAGTCAGAGTTTTGCCAAAGTGAAACGGTGTAGTGGTGCCAGCGCGGCAGGCGTATTCCCATTCAGCCTCGCTGGGTAAGCAATAGTTGCGCCCTGTTATTTGCGACAGTTTCTGGCAAAATTCAATAGCATTATTCCAAGATACCTGTTCCACCGGCCTGTTATTGCCTTTAAATTTAGCGGGTTTATTGCCCATCACTAATTCCCACTGCGCTTGAGTGACAGGATATTTTCCTAGGAAAAACGGCTGTATCGTTACCCGATGCTGCGGACTTTCATCGCTACATCGCTCTTTTTCCGTTATTGGAGAACCCATGAGAAATGTGCCGCCCGGAATTGACACCATTTCCAAACTGACATTGTTGCCGAGTTTTTCTGCAAAAATGTCAGCTTGTCCTTGCTGCCGGTTAACAAATTCTCCTGTGAATTGAAAAGAGGAAGTTGGAAGGATGGGTGCTGCGCTCGCTTTACTCGGTGGAGATGGGACGGAAGGAGTTGGAAGGACTGGTGCCGAGATAATAGTCTTCATTTGAGATGGGGCTGTTGGCAACGCTGATCCTGACACGAAAGAATTCAGTGCTTCCAAAGCTTCTGTCGCATTCGCATAGCGCCCAGTAAAGTGATCTCGCACCATTTTGCTTAAAATGTCTGCTAAAGCGTCACTCACAGAAGCATGATTTTTCCAAATCACTTCACCCTCATTATCTTCTTCGAGTAAGTAAGGCTCGATGCCAGTCAAAGCAAAAATAACTGTCCTCCCCAGTGCGTAAATATCGCTGCTTGGTTTTGGTTTACCCATTGCCTGTTCACTGGGCATATAGCCGTGAGTTCCAATAGAAACCGTGCGGCTAGTTTTCCCTGATAAAATTGTCTTCTGGATGCCAATCTCCTTAACTGCACCAAAGTCAATTAGCATCAACTTGCCATCTGTTCGCCGCATGATATTCTGGGGCTTAATATCTCGATGGATGATATTGTTCTGATGAACATAGGCCAGGATTTCTAAAATATCCTGTAATAATTTAATCGCATAGGTTTCGCTTAACTTTTTGCCTGGACTCAATTCTTTGCTTAAGTCATGCCCTTCGATAAATTCTTGAATGAGATAAAATTCTTGATTTTCTTCAAAATAGGCAAACAGCTTGGGAATGCGCTCATGGTTTTGCGCGAGTTTATATAAAATTTCTGCTTCTTTTTGAAATAACCGCTGGATATCCGGTTCGATAGTTTGGGGGTGAAGCCGCTTGACGACACATTTAGGCTTCGGGGTGACGGGAATATCTAAATCGTTTGCCAAATAGGTTTCGCCAAACCCACCGCTTCCCAGCAGTTTGACGATTTCGTAACGATTCCGCAGTATGGTGCCGACAACGAGCATAGTGGGTACTCCGGGCAGTGGCAATTTAATTGATTTTCGCATAATTGCCCTTACTGCCGCACCACTCTCGCGCCGGCAATCTTGCTGTTCTCAAGAAATCTTATTAAAAAAATAAGACCCAGTTTAAAATTACCTCAACCGGCCTGATCTCAAAATGCTGACAATTAACCACAATCCCAGAAAACTCGCTGCGTAAAATAGGGCACTGCTAACGACACTTTGGCCGTTAGAAAAGACAATGGCTGCCCCGATGATCAGTGATCCAACGACAATGCTAAAAGAGAGCCGGTTGGCTGAATCATCCATCGTGCGGCGAACCCCGTCGAGTTCTTTTACCGTTAAATTCCACCGCAACGTTTCAGAAGTAACTCGCTCTAGCAATAACTCAACTTGACGGGGAGATTGCAAAGAAAGACTTTTTATATCGAGTGCAGTTCTCAATACGGCTTGCAGTGGATCGTCGCCAAAAAGCTGCCGGCGAAACAAGTCTGTAATTAAGGGTTTAACTTCATCGAGTAAATTAACGTCTGGGTCAAATTGACGGGCGACTCCTTCCAAGTTTGCCAGTGCTTTCGCATACAATCCCAAGCTACCAGGCAAGCGAACTTTATTTTCACGAGAGACTTGCAGCACTTCGTAAAATACTTGAGAAAAGTTAATTTGCGAGAGGCTGATGTTGTAATATTTCCGCAGCATCCGCGCAAAGTCGTTTTCCAAGTTTGACAGCTTATCCGGAACAGCAGAATCCGACAATTGCATGGTCAACTGAGCGCATCGTGCCGCATCTAAGTCAACAATTGCTAACAGCATTTCTGTCAAAACTTGCTGGGTGCGCGGGTCAAGCCGGCCCATCATCCCAAAATCTAACAAAGCGAGCCGGCCATCTCTGAGATAAAACAAATTACCAGGATGGGGGTCAGCGTGAAAGAATCCATCAATGTATATTTGCTGAAAAAAAGCACGGAATAGCAGGGTGGTTACAGCTTTACGCTTAGCCCTGACATCCCCATTATTAGAACCGACATTTAAATCAGCTAATAGTAATGGCGCTCCGTCTAGCCACTCTAAAACCAATAACTTTTCAGTGGTTAATTCCCAAATAATTTCTGGAACCATCAATTGCGTAGGGTCAAACCAACGACTGGTTGACAAATTGCGCCGCAACTGATTTGTGTAACTGGCTTCTTGGGTGAAATCAAGTTCTGCCTGAAGCGCGGTGGCAAATTCGTCGGCTAAAGCAACAACATCGTAATCTTTGCCAAACTCTGTGAGGGCAACTAATTCAGCCAAAGCCCGGATCAGAGAGATATCTTGGGCGACAACGACATCAATGCCGGGACGCTGGACTTTTAAGGCGATTTGCCGGCCATCTCTTAAGGTGGCTTTATGGGTTTGGGCAATTGAGCCGGCAGCGACTGCACGCGGTTCCAGGGTGGCAAAAACTTCTTCTAAAGGCTTCTGCAATTGTTGCCGGATCACCACTTCCACTTCTGACCAAGGAACCGGCGGCACATTGGCTTGCAGATCGGTGAGGGCCTCAATGTATTGTGCCGGCAGCAGATCCGGGCGCGTGCTCAGAAGTTGCCCCAACTTGACATAAACCGGACCCAACTCCACTAAGATTTTACGCAGGACAGCCGGTGTGGGCAGTTTGGGTTCATCGGATTTGCCGCCGGTCAGCAGCACTCGCATATAGTCCCAGCCGTTGCGTAAGACTACTTCGATGATTTCTCCCTGGCGGCCACTGGTTCTGGTTAAAGAAAACATGGTGATTGGGAATTGGGAATTGGGAATTGGGCATGGGGCATCGGGCATCGGGCATTAGGGCATGGGGTAAGCAGTGTTTTATTTCTGTGGAGGAATACCACAAGCTCTCCCCAAACCGTAAGCCCGATGACCAAATGACTCCAGACTTATTCTTACAGCAGATTCTCGAATTTGGCGTCTGCCTGTAGGCTTTTGATCACCTGCTTGATGTCTTGGGTGCGATCTTTTTTGACGATTAAAGTGACGTTGCCATCGCGGACAACGACGACATCCTCTAAACCGATCGTGACAATCACCTCTTCTGAATCTGCGGCGTAGAGAATCGCGCCGGTGGTGTCTAGCCCAACATGGGTGGCTAATTCAACATTGACGGCGTCTCCTTTGAGCAGGCGTTCGATGGCATTCCAGTCGCCGAGGTCGTCCCAGCCAAAGGAGGCCGGCAGCACGTAGGCCAACTGGGTTTTTTCCATCAAGGCGTAGTCAATACTTATCTTTTCTAATTGCGGGTAAGCATCGCGTCCTTGTGCTTCTAGCTGCTGCATCAGGATTGGCGCGTGGGTGCGGAGTTCAGCCAGGACAACACCGGCCCGGAAAATAAACATCCCGCTATTCCAGCTAAAATGCCCCGTTGATAAAAACCTTTCGGCGGTCTGCCGGTCAGGTTTTTCGGTAAACCGGCTAACGCGATAAACCGGCAATTCTTCAAAGGTGCCGGCACTTTCGCCTTGCTCAATGTAGCCATAGCCGGTGGAGGGAAGGTTCGGCTTGATGCCGAGGGTGACGATTGATGCCTCAGAGGCCGCTAGTTGGGTTGCGGCGCTAATCGTTTGCCCAAATGCCACTTCATCCCCAATCCAGTGATCGGCAGGGAAAAAGCCGATGACAGTATCATCCCCGTAGCGGCGCTGAATTTCTAAGGTTGCCCAAGCGACTGCCGGCGCGGTGTCCCGTCCTTCTGGCTCGATCAGTAAGTTTTCTTCCGGCAACTGGGGAAGCTGTTCCCCCAAGCCTTCCGCAAGCTGGGCAGAGGTGACAACCCACAACCCGTCCCAACCGCCGGCAAGTGCCAGGAGGCGGTCTGCGGTTGCTTGTAGGAGACTTTTGCCACTGCCGTCGAGACTTAAAAATTGTTTAGGCCGGTGCCGCCGGCTGAGCGGCCAGAAGCGTTCACCTTTGCCGCCGGCAAGAATAACAGGGATTAAGGAGCGATTCATGGTTGGCTCTAGGTCGTTGCGAAGCTCAATCTTTCTTCGCCTTATACTACAAGGTTTTTCCGCTTTCTGCGTCTGTGGAGTGAAGATCAACCGATGATTGTCGAGCTGCCGGTGATAAATCTTCCATTGGGAGGATACGACCCAGCGGTTCTGCCCCGTAAATGTAAATTGGGTAAGGGTTCAGCAACGCTCTTTTATCCAGTTGATTCGGGTTAAATTTTCACGGTCTGCCTAAAGCTCGAAAACAGTCAGGGTGCGGATTTTATCGGGTTTAAGTCTGGCCGATCACCGAGACAATCTTTTAGATATCTCTGTGGGATTTCAACAGTCAGGACTGTTTTAACCTTGGCCGGCGAAACGACACTCTAAAATTTAAAATCTACAATCGGTACGGCGCTGTGTATTAAAAAACCCAGGCTATAATCAGTCGCGTTGATTTTAATTTAACCGTACGCGCAGGCTGTGGTTTTGCGAGTGAGGTCAAGGTGGTAGAAGGAGTAGATCCGTTTAAAGAGGGTGCAGACTCTCAACAATCGGAAGTTGTGGAAAAACCACAGAAGTCTGCAAGCGCCGGCAAACGAATGCCGGTGTTGAAATTCACTGGGATCGCAAGCCGGTCTATGTTGTGGGGTTTAGGATTAATTCTGACGGCAACGATGTCGGCCACGCTGGGGGCAACACTAGCACTGATGACACCTTTTTCCCTACCGCTTGGCCCTAAAGAGCCACCAGGGCGATCGCTTCAGGATGTGTGGCAAGAAACCTTTAATTACCGGCTGACACGACCCGTCAATATTTTAATTATGGGGATTGACCGCGTTCCCAAAGCGCGGGAAAACTCTCCAGAAATTTTTGCTGGTCGCAGTGATACGATGCTGCTGCTGCGGGTCAATCCGAAGGAAAACACGGTGAATATGCTGTCAATTCCTAGGGATACTCAGGTGGAAATTCCGGGATTTGGCACGCAGAAAATTAATGAGGCAAATGTTAAGGGAGGCGCAGCTTTAGCCGCGCGGATGGTGAATCGCAACCTCAACGGCGTGCCGGTTGATCGCTATGTGCGCGTCAGCACCGGCGCTTTTCGGGAATTAGTGGATCTTCTCGGTGGAGTTGAGGTGTTTGTGCCTCACCCCATGTCTTATGTGGATGAAACCCAAAAACTCAATATTGACTTAGCCGAAGGTTGGCAAACCCTCGATGGGGAACAGGCCGAAAAGTTTGCCCGGTTCCGCAATGAAAATAAAGGTGATATCGGTCGGGTACAGCGGCAGCAGAGTTTACTAAAAGCATTGCGAAACCGGCTTTCCAGTTCAACGGTGCTGCCTCGGTTGCCTCAAATTATCCGGGTGATGCAAAAGTATATTGATACGAATCTCAGCCTAGAAGAAATGCTAGCGCTGATGAATTTTAGTCTTCAACTGCAACCCGATGATTTAAAAATGGTGATGTTACCCGGTCGTTTTAGCGATCCAGAAGAATATGAGGCTAGCTACTGGATTTTGGATAATGAAGGGCGAGATCGGGTCATGCGCGATTATTTTGCCCTCGCACCTAAACCAAAGGTTCCGGAAGAAGGTGAGGCAGACTTGTCTAAAACCGATAACTTTGCTGCACGCCAATCACGCAGTCCCCTGAGAATTGCAATTCAAAATGCCTCTGATTCGCCTGAAATTGCAATGTTTGCAGTTAACTATCTCCAAAACCAGGGCTTTGATAATGTTTATCTTGTGCAAGATTGGCCCGACCGGCTGCTCAAGACGCAGATTATTGTTCAAAAAGGTGATTTACAAGGGGCAGTACAGCTTAAAAAAGTATTAGGGTTTGGCAATATTGAATCGGATTCTACGGGCGAGCTAGAATCTGATTTGACCATTCGTGTGGGTCAAGATTGGGTTAGGTTTTATCTGAAATCCGCTGCTTCTCCTCCTCGTTAATTTTACCTTTTGCTCTTGGTTCTCGGTTCTATGACTTGTGAATTTACACCGTAAAGCTTAGCTGCTTGAGACATATTGAGTTGGAGTAACTTTTCTTCTCCCATTTGCCAAATTTCTGCCGGCTTCTGCAGGGGTACATTTAAAACATGGATAATCTCTGATGCCACAGCTTTCGCTAATAAAGGTGGCACCGAGTTGCCTATTTGCCGGCAGCCGTGCCACTTTGTCACATGGAATCTAAACCAGTCGGGGTATGAGTGCAACCGCGCTGCCTCCCGTACCGTAATACATCGCGGCGTGAATGGATGAATAGGTCGAGGAGAGGTGAAAGCGCCGCGATTGCTTGCCGTGCCGGCTCTTAGTGTATTGCAAATGCCTTGCGGAGCAAGCTTATGGAAGCGACTGATTGGCTCTATTTTACCGGCAACGGTGCCGGCGAATCTTTTGATGGATTCCAGGGT
Organism: Microcoleus sp. FACHB-672; assembly: GCF_014695725.1. Classification (NCBI taxonomy): domain Bacteria; kingdom Bacillati; phylum Cyanobacteriota; class Cyanophyceae; order Oscillatoriales; family Microcoleaceae; genus Microcoleus; species Microcoleus sp. FACHB-672. The sequence continues at coordinate 47,211 of NZ_JACJOU010000018.1, forward strand.
ATGTTGTGTGCCCAAACTAGAAGTCAGCAGTTGCGAATTAAATGGTCGCCGGTAGGAGTAATCATCCTCTATAGGGTAAGGATTACGAAGTTGACCGCTATATTGACTCGGCTTTCCATACTCTGCAATCACCCAATCTTTGCTGAGCAATTCTGGGTAATCTTCGACTTCCGGTAAGTCTCCTATCGCATCCCAGACGGTAGGGCAAGCGGGAAACATAGATAATTTGCTGGAATTTTTACCGCTTAATGTTGCAGGGTAGGTAATCACTTGAGGGTATCGCGGTAAAGTTAAGCCTTTTTTACATCCCAAAAGAAACAATCTTTCCCGATTTTGGGGGACGCCATAGTAAGCGGCATTAAGAACTTTATAATTTTCTTCTATTTCATAATCATTTAATCTAAATTTCTCTATAATCTCCTCCAAGAATTTCTGATGCTTTCCGAGGGTGAGACCTCGCACGTTTTCCATCACAAAATATTTCGGTTTGAGATCTAAAACCAGCCGCAGAAAGTGAAAAACGAGGGAGTTGCGAGGATCATCGAGTGCCCTTTTGCCAATTAGAGAAAATCCTTGACAGGGAGGGCCACCGAACACAACATCAATCTCGCGATTTCCTATTGCAGATAAATTTCTGATTTCGTCTGCATTTGTATCGGCAACACTCTGGCACAAAACTGAGCAAAACGGGAAATTGAACTCGTGAGTCGCGCAATGAATGGGATCAAGTTCCACCGCAGCTAGTACATCAAATCCTGCTTGTTCAAATCCCAAAGTCATGCCGCCCGCGCCGGCAAACAAATCAACACCGATTGGACGGGTCGTTCCGTTCATAACAAGCTTTTTACATTATTTCAATTAGAGAAGACAAAAATGCCTCAGTAACTAAGATTTTCCCTGATGGATTTTAGCAAAGTTCAAAAAATTCATAAATTTTTAATCAATTTTTCTTCTACTTTGTTATAAAATAGGTTTCTTATAATCATTTTTGAGGTTGAGCTGCCGGCTCAAAGGGCGTAGATTTTCCTCCCAAGGCTTCTACAATTGTGCGGGTATTAGCAACTATCATTTTGATATAAGAATCTCCCGCGCCACCGCCGGCCCCAATTGAATCAGAATAAAGTTGATTGGGTGCTAATTTTACGCCCGATTCCTCCGCGACTGTTGTAATTAGCGCCGGGTTAATCGTTGTTTCTGCAAAAATTGCCGGCACACCCGCTGCTTTGACTGCATCCACTAATTTTCGCACAGTCTGGGCGCTCGGTTGCTCCTCGGTACTAATGCCAATCAATGTTCCGATAATTTTTAGTTGATACGCCCGTCCATAATATTGAAAAGCATCGTGGGTGGTAACGAGCCGGCGCTTATCGGCAGGAATGGTCGCGATTTGTTTGCCAATCCAATTATCCAACTGTTTTAATTCCCCTGTCAGTCGCGTTGCATTTTGGGTGAATTTCTCTCGATCTTCTGGTGAAAGCGAAATCAACTCATCACGAATGACATTCACCATCTGAATCACATTTTTAACATCCCCCCAAACGTGCGGATCGGGGACTTTTTCTCCTGCTTTATCTAATTGCAAAGACTTGATAACTTCTCCCACCGGCACCTTACGTGCTTTGTTACCGGCAGCATTCATCAACTTAATTAACCCAGGCTCCAAATTGTAGCCGTTGTAAAGAATCAAATCTGCTTTTTCTAAGGCAACACTATCCGCTGGCACCGGCTCGTAAACGTGAGGATCTGCACCCGGTTGCAAGATGCCGGTGAGTTGTATTTCATCCCCCGCCACTTCTTCCGTTAAATCCTCAATAATCGTGCTCGTGGCTACCACATTTGGCTTGCCACTGGTTGATGCTTCACGATTTCCCCCCTGGGGACCACACCCACTAAACCAAAGTCCCAAAACAACCGCAACTGCCGGCAGCCAAAGGTTTCTGATGCTTCGTGTGTGAGTAATCACTTTTGTATATCTCTCGGATTATTTCTCTTTATAGATTTTTTCATATTCCTTTCATTTTTGCAGTAGGCTGTAAAGAAAGCATTCCAACAGAGCAGGTTATGAAGACCGTCAAGTTATCCCGCGATCTTGATATATCCCAACTCGGACATCAATTTAACGACACCCTATTAAGTTCCGATCTCATGATTACCGTTAGTCATTTAGGTGTCCAGTACCGCACGGTAGAGGCGTTGCGCGATGCAAGCTGTGTTGTGCGCGGCGGACGACTCACCGGCATTATTGGGCCAAACGGTGCGGGTAAAAGTACGCTCTTAAAGGCCATGCTAGGATTAGTTCCTGCCACCAGTGGCCAAGTTCTCTACGGGGAGAAAACCCTGTCAGAACAGTTGCAGCAAGTGGCTTATGTGCCGCAACGTTCGCAAATTGACTGGACTTACCCCGCCACTGTCTGGGATGTGGTGATGATGGGACGCGTCAGAAAAACCGGCTGGTTTCGCCGCTTCTCTACAGTCAGCCGGCAAGTTGCTGCAAATGCCTTAGATCGCGTTGGCATGAGTGACTACCACAACCGGCGAATTGGCGATCTTTCCGGTGGACAGCAGCAGCGCGTGTTTCTGGCGAGAGCACTCGCTCAAGAAGCAGAGGTTTTTTGTTTCGATGAGCCGTTTGTTGGCATTGATCAAAAGACTCAAGCTGTAATATTTGATATTTTCCATGAATTAGCATCAAAGGGTAAAATTGTCCTCGTTGTTAACCATGATCTAGGGGCATCAATTACTCACTTTGATGATTTGATTTTGCTGAATACTGAAGTTGTGGCAACCGGCAGCCGGCAGCAAGTTCTCAGTCAAGAAAACTTGTACCGCGCTTACGGGGGTCAAGTCATGTTCTTTTCTGAAGCAGCCTAATCAGTCAGAGCGTTCGAGATTCCCACAGCCGAATTTCGGAGAACAAGAAATTTTTTACCACCTCCCCTAAAACTATGGCATTTTTATCATAAATTCTTATGCTTGAAGCTTTAATAGAGCCGCTACAATATGGGTTCATGCAGCGCTCACTCATTATTGCCATTTTAGTTGGCTCAATTTGCGCTGTGGTTGGCAGTTATTTAATGGTGCAGCGCCTCGCTTTACTGGGGGATGCCATCAGTCATTCTGTGTTGCCGGGACTGGCAATTGCGTTTTTTTTGGGCGTCAATATTTTTGTGGGGGCGTTCATTGCCGGCATTCTCAGTGCAATGGCAATTGCCTGGATTCGCACCCGCTCACCGATTAAAGAAGATGCGGCGATGGGCATTGTTTTTTCGGCATTTTTCGCCCTGGGAATTACATTAATTACGGTTATCCAGAAAGACAACAAAATTGATCTTAATCACTTTTTGTTTGGCAACATTCTGGGTGTTACAACTTCAGAAGTTCGAGACACGGCCATCATAGCCGCAATTGTTATGGTGGTTGTGGTGCTGCTGTACAAAGAATTACTGTTCTATACGTTTGATCCGGCGGGCGCTCAGGCGGCGGGTTTGCCCGTTAATTTACTTAATTTTGGCTTAATGGTGTTGATCGCCCTAACAGTAGTGGCGAGTATGAAATCTGTAGGCGTTATTTTAGTTTTGTCGCTGCTAATCACACCGGGCGCGACGGCTTATCTATTAGTTTCGCGTCTCCATTTAGTCATGATTTTAGGTGCCGGCATTGGGGTTATTTCTAGCATTGCCGGTATGTATCTCAGCTATTTTTATAACGTGCCTTCTGGCCCTGCTATTGTTCTCGTTACATCCGGGTTGTTTGTGTTAGCGTTGCTGTTTAGTCCGAGTCAAGGTATCTTCACTCAGCGCCGAGCCGGTTCGAGACAGATGCCGGTGTGGCAGGAGTTGAAAGCTTTAATGCGTTCTCGTTCATGAAGCATTTCCTTGCGCTATAGCATTACGCAAAAACATTAGGACAATACTTGAAGGCTGCATCTACACATTCCCTGACGGTTTCAAATTCCTTCACTCTCTGTTTCATCCACGTTTTTAACACAGCCTACCAATTTTCTATTTTATTTAAATCTGGTGAGTAGGGCGGGTAAATACCACACTTCGCATCCAGCTTCTTCGATAATTTCTCTGATATTTCCTCCTTTATGAAAAGAGGTATTATCAAGAATAATATAGCGTTTCTCGAATAACAGAGGTACAGTAATGGGGAGCTGTTGAGGGTGTAAAGATGAAAGCCTACTCACTGGACTTGCGGGAAAAAATAATCCAAGTGTATGAGAATGAAGAAATATCGCAACGGGAATTGGCGAAACGATTTTGTGTAGCCAAAAGCTTCATTCAAAAGTTAATAAAACAGTAGAGAGAAAG